>RFHO01000057.1 GCA_003696385.1 Planctomycetota bacterium
CGGCGGACACTCCGCGATCGCGTGGCGCGATCGGCGTTGAGCGACGGGCCACGGTTCGCTGCGGCGTTCTTCGACGTACTGCAAACAATCGCATCCGGTACGGAGTGACCGCGTCGGCGGCCGCGCCGGACGGGGAATGAAACCCGGCACGGGCCGGGGTCGGTGCGGTCGACGCCAAGTGGCGGCAACGAAAAAAGCCCCGGCCGAGGCGGGGCTGGTGGGCGGTGGCGAGGTGGTGAAAACAGGAAAGTGGAGGATAGGGGACTCGAACCCCTGACCTTCTGGCTGCCAGCCAGACGCTCTCCCAGCTGAGCTAATCCCCCGCAGGATCCGCGGCGAAGACGCGTTTCGCTCTGGAAGCGATCTCACCGGGCGAGGAAGGTTATCGGCCCGGCATGCGGCTGTCAACGGGAGAGCGGCGTGGTGCGGCGGGCGTGCGGTGACGACGGAATCGTCGTCGTCCGAGCGCTTGCCGGTCCGGCGCCGACCCATGGCGGTCGGCGTGCATCGGTGGTTGGGGTTCGGGCGGCGACGGCGTATGATGGAGCCGGCGACGTTTTCCGGTCGCGATTGCGGTAGCGACAGGACGTGCGTTGCAGCGGGCGGTCCGGCGGATGAGGCGAAGTGGTGAAACTCGACGATCCGATCTGTTATTGTTTTCATGTCAGCAAACGGAAGATTCTGAACTTCCTTCGCATCCATCGGCCGCGCCGCGCCAGTCAGCTGAGCGAATGCGGTGGAGCCGGAACGGGATGCGGTTGGTGCATTCCGTATCTCCGCCGATACTTCGGGTGCATGGAACGCGGGGAACCGATCGAAGCGGAAGATCCGGCGGAGGTGTCGGCGGCGGAGTACGCGGCGCAGCGCGAGCGATACATCCGCGAGGGGAAGGGCACGCCGCCTCCCGGTGCGCTGCGCGGCTCCGATGGCGATGCCTGACCGGTAGCGCGGGAGCGTCGGCGGCCGGCTCGGATGTACGCTCCCGAAACGGCGTTGCGGGTGTCGCCGACGGCCGGGCTGACGGGGCGGGCCCATTGCGCGGCATGCGAAAAACTCGAGTTGCGGGCCGAGAACGGCGGGCGGCGCCGGACGGCAGTTCCGATGTCGACCGCGGCACGGGAAAGACGAGGCGATGCCATGGCCTGGCGACTGCGACCGATGGACGGACGGGGAGCGGCGATCGAGTTGACCGAGGGGGTGGTGGTGCTGGGGCGGGATCCCGGTGCGTGCGACGTGACGTTGCCGGTCCCGGCCGTTTCCAAAAGGCACTGTCGCCTGAATGTCTCGCCCGAGGCGCTGGTGGTAGAGGACCTCGACAGCGCCAACGGAACCTGGGCGAACGATCGGCGTGTCCAGACCCGGCGACTGCTTCCCGGAGACACACTGCGCGTGGCGTCGGTGGCGTTCGTCGTCGAACGAGCGGATGGCCGGGGCGCGGGGACACGCTCCGACCGGCAGCAGGCGGATGCGGAACAGGACGTCGAAATCGTGACCGAGGAGGACGGGGCGGTGGTGGGTGCGGGCCGGGCTGCCGTGCGGCTGGGCGATACGCAGGAGTTCCGTGATTCGGCCTCCACCGTCCGACTGGCGGAACCGCCGCCAGCCGACTGGCCGCGCGACGGCGAGTCGTTTTCGAACGTGGAGCTGCTCAGCGATTCGCAGATCGAGGACGGCGAGCACGGGGCGGCGCGGTTCGGCGCGGACGAGGAGTCGGCTTCGAACGTGGTGCTGCTTTCCGACGAAGAGGCCGAGGACAGCCGGTCGAGCGTCCGGCTGCTGAGCGACTCGCAATTGAAGCTGGAACTGCAGGAGACCAGGCATCTGTTCGCAGATCCACAGCGAGTGGTCGACGATGCCGACGTGGTCGAGGGAGACGACGAGGGGCACGATTCCGGGCCGGGGCGCAGCGGCACCGAGAAGGGCGGACAGAACGCCGGTGCGGTGCCGGCAGCGGGGGGGAAGGCCGCTCCAGCGGCGCACACGGCACCGCGCAGCGAGGCCTCGGCGGCATCGGGACTGAAGGATCCGCGGTCGGGCCGGCCGGTGGGGCTGGAAGCCCTTGCGGACAGCCGGACGCTCGATGCCGTGGCCGCGGCGCGGCGCGACTTCCTGCGGCGCGGCATCGACGCAATGCGGTCGGAGACGTTCGCCGTGTGGGAGCACGGACAGGAAGCCGGACCGATCTCGTACGACGAACTGCAGGCACGGGCCGCCGACGGCCGACTCTTTCGCGGGGCGTACGTTCGCGTGCAGCGTACCGGACAGTGGGTATCCAGCGATCGCATCGTGGGCCTGTTCCCCGAGGTGGACGAGCGGTGGCTGGAGCGACATCGTCGGCACTGGGATCCGCGACATCGACCGGAAGGGGGCGACGCGGGGGAAACGGGTGAATCGCAAGACGCGACCGACGATCCGCTTCGGCCGTTCGACGCGCCCGAGGCCGACGGGCGCGGCGCGGCACCGGGCAATGCACGTGGCCGCGTGGACGAGGCACTGCTGTCGATCGAACAGATGCGCCGGCGGGGTGAGGTGTGGTATGACGCCGACCTGTGGGGCGACGAAAAACCGGACCGCCGGCCGGGACTTCTGGGCGATTGGCTGCGGCGGCACCTTTTGAAACTGGCAGGGGCATTCGTGGTCGTGACGCTGGGGTTGTATCTGCTGATGCCGGCCGGCGATGCCGATCTGTTGCAGGAACTGGAAGCCGTTCATGGTGAGATGGTGCAGCTGCGGGAGTCGCGGGCCGGAGCGCGGGATTGGAAAGCGTTCAAATTCCACGTCCAGCAGCGGATGCGTCCCATCCGCGAGTTTCTGGCGGCAACGGCCGATGACGAACACCCCGCGCGGCAGCACATGTTGCAGGCCGTCCGCGATTACCTGCCATTGATGCTGGACGACGCCCGCGGTCGTCCCAGTGACGCGGAACGGTGGTACCTGTTCCATCTCGAGCAGGCGCGGCGGACCTTGCAGGGGCTGCCCACTTTGGAAAAACCCCCTGGACTGCAGCCGATCATCAGACAACCGCCGCGACCGGTCGGAGCCGCCGGCGAACAGGAGGTCTTGCCGCTGCGCGAAAAGGTCGAACGGTGACGTGCCGGGCGCTTGGCCCGATTTGCCACGTCCCGATGAAGACGGCGGTCGGGAGCACGAGTGACGGTGCCGGACGCTTCATCGTGTTGCCGCGTGGGGGACGCGGCGTGCGCGGTGTCGGCGTGTCTCGTACGCTGTGCTTGCCGAGAGCCCGGATCTGCTTGCCCGTGCGGCGTCCGAGCGAAACCCGCGGCAGGGAACGGTCGGTCACGGCGATGCGGGCGGTTGATCGTGCTCACCCGAACAGGGCGTGGCGGATTGCGGTGGCACCTCGTCGTCGGACCGGCGTGCCAGACGCGGGGCCGTCTCGAGAATGGCCACGATCGCCAGCACACACAGAACCAGCGCTCCGATCAGCAGTGCGGACGTCCAATCCGGCACGCGGTACAGAAGGATGCCCGCCAGACCGGTGGTGAGTGTGGCCAGGTGGATGGTCATCACCGCGTTGCGCGGCGAGAGTCCCAATTCGACCAGACGGTGCGAAAAGTGCGACTTGTCGGGGTGGAATGGACTGCGGCCTTCACGCAGGCGGATCCAGATCACCGAGCAGAAGTCGTACAGCGGCACGGCCAGTACGCACAGCGGAGCCAGGACCACGTGACGTCCCGTGTCCGTGGCGGGCGTGGATTCGTAGAACGTTCCCTGCACCGTCATTGCGGCGAGCATCAGCCCGACGAAGTGACTTCCGCAGTCGCCCATGAAGATCCGCGCAGGGGGCCAATTGTGCCACAGGAATCCCGCTGTGGCACCGGTGAGCAGAAGAAGCGTGCCTCCGACCAGCCACCGCGGTTCGTCCAGACAGGTGAGCATGATCGTGGCGAACACCGCGGAGGCGATCGAACCGATGCCGGCGGTGAGACCGTCCATGTTGTCCAGGAAGTTCAAGGCATTGATCAGCGTGAGAAACCACAACACGGTGACTACGGAGGTGAGCACGGGCACGGGAACGAACAGTGTCGCTCGAAAGCCCGCCGCGACCAGACCCGTCGCTACGAATGTCTGAAGCAACAGCCGCGGCGGCCACGGCAGGTTGCGATAGTCATCCAGCAGTCCCATCACGGTGAGGATCGTTCCCCCGGCGATCAGGGCCCACATCTGGCCGGCCCGATACACCGCTCCGGGCACGTGGGCCAGCAGTTCCGCAGGAAGCCATTTGCCGTGTTGTGGGTGTCGCATCAGCCACCATGCCGCCAGCTGGGCGGCTGCCAGCGGGAGCACGACGCCCGCCCAGATGCCCAGACCTCCGCCCAGCGGTGTCGGCCGACGGTGAACCTTGCGTTCCGCCGGCTGATCGAGCAATCCGATGCGGGGCGCCAGCCGGCGCATCGCGGCGACCGTCAGCCACGACAGCACGAACGAGGGAATCAGACAGGCGGCCAGAAAGACGAGCATGCAACGTGCCGTGCGATGATGGTGTGTCTGGGGAACCGCCGGGACCGTGCCGCGCAGGACCTCGTCCCCGGGCCGTCCGGGGGCGCGGCGACCTGAAAGGCGCCGCGGACCGGAAAAACGCGGACGTGTCCGGCCGGGGTAGGAAACACCGCGGCCTTCCGGTGTCGGAGCGGTCACGGTCCGCGGCTGCGTGCTCGGACGCCCGTGCTCTCGATCGTTACGTCGGCCGGGGCGCGGGCGCTGGAAATGACGGAAGGCGGTGCGTCGGGCACCGGCTTCAGACCGGCTCGGCGAGCCGCGGCCACGGGATCTTCGTATGGCAGGGATTTCAGGAATTCGACCAGATCCTGCAACTGTGATTGCGAGAGGTGGCTGGTGCGTCCGTGCCGATCACCTTTGTTGAATGTCGTCAGCACATCCAGCAGCGTCGCGGCTTTGCCGTGGTGCAGGTAGGGGGCGGAACGGTACACGCCCAGCAGGGTGGGCGTGTCGTAGGCCGGGCCCATTTTCTCGGTCGGATCGTCTTTCCCGGTACCGACGTCGTGTTTGGCGAATGGGCGGCGAAGCGTCGAGTCCGTGTAGAACGGCCCGCGATGGCACTCGGCGCAGCCGACATCGGCGCGGAAAAACAGTTCACGCCCCCGACGTGCCGCCTCCGAGAGCCCGTCGCGGGCGTGCGGGCTGAGTGTGAACGTGTGCGAAGTAGTGTAGGCGGCCAGCGCGTCGAGGTCGCGGCTGCGTCCCCGATTGGGCGGGCCGAGGGCCGGTGCGGGTTGGCCGCGGATCAAGCCCAGGCCGAGCATCAGCGGGCTACGAATGGTGTGTTCGAAGTCCTGCACTTCGTCGCGGTCGGCCGACCAATGCAGCGGATGGGTCCACGCCAGACCGAACAGCGGTGGTGTGTTCCGCAGACCCTCGGGGTTGTGCCACGTACGGCCGTCGGCGTCGCCGTCCGGGTGACAACTGGAGCAGGCGATCCAGCGGCGGGTGCTCATCGGCGGCCGCGCCGAGTAGAACAGGATCTTCCCCCGATGAACGTCCGGAGGCAGGGGGTTCCGGCAGACTTTCCAGCGAACTTCTTCCTCCAGCTTCGGCACGGACAGCCCGATGACTTCGAAATCCAGGGCGTTCAGGACATACAGCCGGCGGCCGTCGGGCGAGAACACCGCTGCCCGCGGGTTGTGGCCCAGGCGACGGTACCCGGCGTCCTCCAGCTCGCGATAGTCGTCGTCGAGCACGCGACAGAGAAACATGTCGTCGGTGCCGGAAAAGACGACGGCCAGCCAGCGGCCGTCGGGCGAAATGGCGGTTTCCCACGGATTGGCGGTCACCAGGTTTCCGCGGAAGGCGTCCATCGGAATGCGACGCCGCGGAGTTTCGACGGCGTCCGGACTGATGACCGTCACGTACGGAAAGATCGACCCCGTGCCGTGCACGGCCGTGACCCGCGAACGGATGTGCGGCAAGTACAGCTTGTTCCGGCGCGGGTGGTGAGTGAGCTGTCTGGCCAGATTGTCGGTCGAGGCGCCGGACCACGAACGTATGATCGTGCCGCGGACCGGATCCACTGCGTGGACGGTCGCGGTGTAGTACTCGGACACGTACACGCGGTTCCCGTCCGGCGCACGGGCGATGCCGCGCGGAAAGCGGCCCGCGGGCAGCTCGCGGCGCACGCGACCGGTGGACACGTCGATCTCGGCCACCCGGCCCGGGTATTCGAGGGTCACGTACAGCGTCGCGCCGTCCGGGGAGTCGATCACGCCGTACGGTTCGTCGAACACGGGGATCTTCTGCTCGATACGTCCCGTTGCGGCGTCGCAGACCGCCACGTAGTCGGCTCCATGGACCGCCACGGCGAACCGGCTGGTCCTGCCGATGAAACAGACACCCTCCGGGTGCAGACCGAGCGGGATTTCGCGTAGCGTCCGTCCGTCCGCCAGGTCGATGACCGTTGTGCTGCCCGCGTCGCGGTTGGCGACGGCCAGCCACCGCCCGTCGTGCGAGATGTCCAAGGTGGAATTGCGGGAAGCGGCTTCACCCCGTTGCACCATCGCAAAGAGTGCCAGCGGCAGCAGCAGGAGCGCTCCCGGGAGCACGGGCCCGTGCGACCGCGGGAGTCGTCGCGTACCGGCCATCCGGTGATCCGCTGTACGCGGTGAGGGGACCGGGCGGGTGGGGCGTCGGAAAAGCATGGCGCCGTCCTCCGGGGCGAGTACCGTGTCGGAGCGATTGTTCCGGCCGCGCGGCGGGGGGCGTGCCCGAGTCGTCTTTTGCATCGGGATCACGAACGCCGAGGGGCATACCAGGCGGCGGGACGCTTGTCGAGGAACGCGGCCATCCCTTCGGCCGGCTCGCCGGATGCGTAGCAGGAGGCGAAGGCGTGCGCCTCGGCGCGGAAAGCCGAATCCCAGTCCTCGGCTTCGAGTCGGCGGATCAGTCGCTTGGCTGTTTTCCGTGCCGCCGGTGCGCGGGTGAGCAGCCGATCGATCCAACCGTCGACTCCCTGTCGGAACGCGTCGTTGGGGAACACGGCATCCACCAGGCCGATCCGGAGTGCGTCGGCTGCGGGCAGCAGTTCTCCGGTCAGGATCAGGCGTCGCGCCACGACGCCGCCCAGCAGACGCACCGTTCGCACGGTCCCACCCCATCCGGGAATCATCCCGATCGAAGTTTCGGGCAGGCCGATCCGGGCGCGCTCCGCCGCCAACCGAAGGTCGCATGCCAGGGCCAGCTCACAACCGCCGCCGGCGCACGCGGCGTGAATGGCCGCGATGGTGGTGGCCGGCAGCGCCGCGATCCGATTCATCAGCCCTTGGCCGTGATACGCGTCTTCGACGGCCGTGGCCGCGTCCAATCGTTTCAGTTCGCGGATGTCCGC
>RFHO01000058.1 GCA_003696385.1 Planctomycetota bacterium
CGCCGTCGCTCCGAGCGTTCGGGGAAGCTCGGCATTGTTCATCGGTGTGCGTCGGGCTCGCCGTACTGCAGTCATAGTCGGCGGCGATCCGAAACACCGCCGGTCCGGTGGTACGGCGGCCCGGTGGTCCGGCGCTGCCGGATGCCGATGCGTCGCGCAGGCCGGGGCGGCTGCGCGTCATCCGCTCAGCCCGCGTTCCAGGATTCGCTGCGTTGCACGCCAGCAGCCCTCCGCGACTTTGGCGAGAAACTCCAGATCCAGGGTTTCCAACGTGTCGTCCGGCGTGTGGTAGAACGGGTTGCGCAGGAAGCTGGTGTCGGTGATCATCAGGGCGGGGTAGCCGGCATCCCAGAACGGGCTGTGGTCGCTCAATCGGGTCGCCTGGAGGTACAGCCCGTTTTCGGGCACCTGCAACGTTTCCACCGGTAGGCCCCCCACTTCGCGCATTGCGTCGCGAAACTCTTCCAGCAGCCGCGTCGAGTTCTGGTTGCCGATGATGGCGATGAAGTCGCCGGTGTCCGGGTACTGACCGACCAGGGACCGCGGCAACATCTGGCTGCCGGGGCGGTGGTCACAGTAGCCCAGCATTTCCAGGGATACCATGCCCGCGAGGGCCCGGCCGTGGTCGCGGAACTTATGGGCATGGGCGGCACCGCCGAGCATGCCGCATTCTTCCAGGTCGAAAAAGACAAGCTGCGGCTTCAGGATGGTCTGCCGAGGGGCGGATTCGGCGAGGCGTCGGGCGACGGACAGCAGAGTGGCCACCGCACTGGCATTGTCATCCGCCCCGGGCGAGTCCGGCACGCTGTCGAGGTGCGCGCCGACACAGAAAACCGGTGCCGTCGATGCGTCCCATGACGGGTGTTCGGCGAGGAGATTGATGCCACGCCAGCGGGTCCCGCGTTCATCGTCGGCTTCGAAGGCGTCGCGTTCGACGCGCCAGCCCCAGCCGGACATCAGCCGCTCGACGTAGCGCCGGGCCAGTTCCAGTTCGGGGGACTGGGGTGGTCGCGGCGTGCGGGTCAGCTCGCGGAGGTAACCGAGCAGTTCGTCCTGCAGATGATGCAATTGCTTGGTGCCTGGCATTGCTGTTCGTCCGACGATGAGCCTGTTCCGAGTCCTGTCCGTGGTGCGTCCCGTACGTTCGTTTCAAACGGTCCAGACGTCAAGAACGGACAATCGACAAACCCGGTACGACTCGGCGTGTGGCGCCGCGCGGGAGCCGTCCGGGTTGCTGCGACGGGGAATCTCCCTGTCGGCATTGGACGGCCCAAGCAGTCCGACCTAAGTTTGACTGCCGGATGGACCGGCAGCGAGGCCGTCGGCGATCGGCGTCGCCGTGTGGTTTCGAATTCGACCGGAACGCCGCAGATACACGCTCGGTGTTGTGACATCCGTCGGCGGCGGGCGATTCGCCGGATCGGCGGGGACATACATGCCGTTCGCCGAATGCGGCCAGGCGGGCGACGATCCGGGTACGGATTGCAGTCGCCCGAAGGCGATTCGAGGTGAGGACTGAAGTGCTGTCCGGGAAGCTCGGAGCGGCGATCGACCGCCGGATACCACTGGTTGTGCTGACGCCCGTCGCCGTCGCCGGCGCTCTGACCGGGGCGCTTCTGGGACCGTTGTGGGCGGTGTCGGCGGTGGCTTACGGGGCGGTGCTGGCCGGGACCGGACTGTGGCTGTTGAGAGTTCAGGACCGGCGGTTCGCCACCCTGCTGGACGGGTACGCCGAAGCGGAGCCGGCCGGAGGGTGCGGCGTACGCTCGGTCTCGGATGGCGGGGCGATGGCTTTACTGCCGGAGACGGCGGCTCGGGTGAATGCCATCTTCGAGTCGTTTCGCCGGCAGTGGGAACAGGCGGTCTCGCAGAAGACCGAGGTGGAACTGCTGCTGAACGTGCGGAACAAGCACGTGCGGCGGCTGGAGACGGTGATCGATCTGCTTTCGGTCCCCGTGATCGTTCTGGACGGAACGGGACACCTGATGTTCTGGAACGGTGCCGCGGAAAAGCTGCTGCCGGTAGGAGAGGGCCAGGACGCCGACGTAGCGGGCCTGTTGCGGTTTGCCGGTGCACAGACCGACGCCGCGATGGTGTTTTCGACGCTGCCGGAACTGGTGCGGCTGTTGGCCGAGACCCGGATGCGGGAATGTGCCGAACGGCGTCGGTCGGTCGAAATGGCGATTCCGCCGGACAGCGACACGCTCTATCGCGTCGATGCCGCCGCAGTGGTCGATCGCGATGGCGAACTGTTGGGCGTCGTAGCGACGTTCCACGATCTGGATTCGGTCCGTCGTGAACGCGCCCAGCATGCGGAATTCGTTTCCTCCGTCGCGCACGAACTGAAGACACCCATGGCGGGCATCAAGGCCTTCGTCGAGATGCTCATCGACGGAGATTGCGAAGACCCGGAGGAGCAGCGCGAAGTCCTGCAACTGATCGACGCGCAGGTCGATCGACTGACGCGGATGGTCAACAGTGTGCTGAATCTGGCCCGCATCGAAAGCGGCGTGATCGAAATCAAACGGGCCGATGTCGACCTGAACGACGTCGTGCGCAAGACGCTGGAAATCGTCGAACCGGTGGCTGCGGAGAAGCAGCAGACCTTGATCGCGGAACTGAGTCACCTGTATCTGCCGGTGCACGTCGATCCGGACCTGATGGGCCAGGCCGTGCTGAACCTGGTGTCCAATGCGGTGAAGTACACTCCCGAGGGCGGTGAGATCCGCTTGCGGACACGGCCGGACGAATCGACGGTCGTGCTGGAGGTGGCCGACAACGGGATCGGGATTCCGCAGGAGTCGCTGCCTCTCGTCTTCGACCGGTTCTACCGTGTGCCGCAAAACGAGCGTGCCGCATCGGGGACGGGTCTGGGGCTGGCGCTGGTGCGGTACATCGTGGAGGACGTGCACCAGGGAGAAATCGACGTGCGTTCCAGGGTCGGTGAAGGGACGTGTTTCACTGTGCAACTTCCCTTGGGACATCGGCGAAACGGCTCGCGCCATCGGGACGCCGGAGTGCACGCGGCGTCCGGCCGGGCACTGGTGCATGAGACGCGATGAGAGATGAGAAGCGCCTCGACGCCGCTGCGGCCGGCGAGGTACGTCGGGCGGTGGAATGTCATTGTTGTGAGGAGTCACGTCGGGGCAGGATTCATCCGCGGCACGGAAAGGCCGGCGGCGGAAGGTTGCAGGAGGCTGGGCGGGTTCGTGTGGAACCGACGAGTGCGACGGGTTCGCGAAGGAGCTTCCTGCGATGAGAACCGTATTGGTGTGTGACGACGAGTTGTATATCACTCGGGCCGTGGCGATGAAGCTGCGCAAAGCGGGGTACGACGTGCTGACGGCCGCCGATGGCCAGGCCGGTCTGGAGCTTGCTCTGGCTTCGCCGCCGGATGTCGTCATCACGGACTATCAGATGCCGCGGATGGACGGGCTGGAACTTTGCGTTGCGCTGAAGAAGCACGAGCAGACACGTGACATCCCGGTCGTTCTGCTGACGGCCAAGGGATACGAGGTGGACGAGCAGGATCTGAAGGAACGGTTCGCAATCCAGGCGATGATCGTCAAGCCGTTCAGTCCGCGCGAACTGCTGAAAACGGTTCACCGGCTGATCGGCGAGACGGTCGTGGCGGATTGAGGCGGCATGGGCGGTGGCGCAGACCGGACCGACTGGCGTGCCGCCGCGTGCCGTGGTTTCGGAGGCGCAGGCAGGGATACCGGCCGACGTGTGGGAGGGGTGCGCGATGCGTTTGCAGACGGAGATTTTCGGCGACGTGCTGGTGGCCCATGCGCCGGACGATCTGGTCGAGGAGACCATCGACACGCTGATCAAGACGGTGCGCAGTGCGATCGAGGACGGTCAGGTCAAGGTGGTCGCCCAGCTTGACCGGACGGAAACGTACGACAGCGCGGCGCTGACCGCACTGCTCGACCTGCGCGACGAGCTGCGACAGGCCGGCGGCAATCTGAAGGTCTGCGGCCTGGGCGAACCGGGACGGACGATCTTTCGCATCACCCGACTGAATCGGGAAGTGGACGTGTTCGATTCGGTCATCGACGCAGTCTCCAGCTACCGCTGAAGGCTGGTTTTGGGGGGCGGAAGTCGCGGCCGCCGAGTCTCCTGTGCGATCGCCAGTGCCCGGCGCCGGCAGGTATCGACCGTGAATCGAGCCGTGTTGGGTGAGGCTCTGCGGGAGCCGCCTGCGACTCGTCCCTGCCGTCGTACGTTCGGCACGGCCCCGCGCGGGCGCCGCGGAGGACCGCAATCCGGAGCAGGCGCCCGTGCCGGAGTCACGACAGAGGACGCCCTTTCGTGTCGAAGATCTGGGACTGGGACGATCCGACCGAGATCATGACGTCGCTGAGCCAGCTTTCGGCGGCGTCGTCGCGGCCGCCGGTGCGCGCGCGACTGGGCGAACGTCTGGTCGAGAAAGGCTACCTGACCGCGGACCGGCTGAACGAAGTGCTCCGGGACCAACACCTGTCCGGCGACGTGCGGTTGCTGGGAGAGATCCTGGTCGAAGAGGGTATCTGTTCGCCGGAGCAGGTGCTGGAGGCGCTGGCGGACGAGTTCAACGTGCCGTTCGTGCGGCTGAACGGTCAGTTGTTCGATCCCAAGGTGTTTGAATCGCTGCCGCGGGAATTCATCGAACAGAACGACGTATTGCCGCTGTTCCGCGTGCGGGACACGCTGACCGTCGCGGTCGCGGATCCGACGAACGTGTTCGTTCTGGACGAAGCTCGGCAACTGGCCGGCTGTCATGTGCAGTTCGTCGTCGCCACGGCCCGGGACATCCGCCGGATGATCCAGACATACATGCCGGCCAGCGGTGTGTACGTCATCGACGACATCCTCGAAGACGTCACCGAAGGCGCGGTGGAGTGGATCGAGCAGACGATCGAGGACATCGCGGACGTCACCGAGGAAGCCGACCTCAGCCCGGTCATCAAACTGGTCAACTACGTGATTTTTCACGCGGTGAAGCAGGGCGCCAGCGACATCCACATCGAGCCGAACGATCGCCAGTTGCTGGTCCGGTATCGCATCGACGGCGTGTTGCAATCGGCGCTGGAGCTGCCGTTACAGCTTGCGCCGGCGGTGGCCTCGCGCATCAAGATCATGGCGCAGCTGGACATCAGCGAACGCCGCCTGCCTCAGGATGGCCGCATCCGTGTGCTGATGGAGGGGCACCCGGTCGATTTGCGGGTCAGCACGCTGGCCAACATCCACGGCGAAAAAGTGGTGATCCGGATTCTGGACCAGCGGAACGTCAATCGCAGTCTGGAAGAACTGAACTTCCGCGCCCCGATTCTGGAAGGGCTCCGTCGCCATGCGGCCGCCCCCAACGGCATCGTGCTGGTGACCGGACCCACCGGCAGCGGCAAGAGCACGACGTTGTATGCCGTCCTCCGCTCGATCGCGTCGATCGAACGCAACATCTGCCCGGTGGAAGACCCGGTGGAGTTCCGTCTGCCGTTGGTCAATCAGTTTCAGGTCAACGAGCGGATCGGGCTCGGATTCGCCGACGTGCTCCGCAGCCTGCTGCGTCAGGATCCGGACGTGATTCTGGTCGGTGAAATCCGGGATCGCGAGACGGCACGCGTCGCCGTGCAGGCGGCTTTGACCGGCCACCTGGTCTTCAGCACGCTGCACACCAACGACGCCTGCAGCACCGTCACCCGGCTGATCGACATGGGCGTGGAGGGGTATCTGCTGGCCGCGGCATTGAACATGGTGTTGGCGCAACGATTGTGCCGGCGCCTGTGCCCGCGTTGTCGCGAGGCGATCGCTCCGAACCGCCTGATCCGACTGGAACTGGAGCGGATGGGGATCGGAGGCCGCGAAGTCTACCAGGCGCGCGGCTGCAAACGCTGTCGTGAAATGGGTTTTTCGGGACGCATCGCCATTCACGAAATGCTCGAAGTGACCGACGAGCTGCGAGAGATCATCACGGCCCGTCCCCAGCTTGCCCACCTGCGGGCCTATGCCCGGGACAGTGGAATGGTGCCGTTGCGATACGACGGGCTGCTGAAGGTTTGCGAAGGTTTGACGACATTCGAGCAGGTCTTGCAGGCCAGTCCGGAAGGCTGGACGCCTCGAACGGCGATGCGCCAGCACGCCGCTCAGCACGACGGCGCCGCAGCGGAGCGGTCGTGATCCGTGCCACAACGGTCGCCGCGGGAGTCATTGCCGGGAGGTCGGGACGATGCAGTTCGTCTATCAGGCACGCGACCCGAACGGCGGGATTCGTTCCGGGCAACTGGTTGCCGATTCCCTGGCGGAAGCGTCGGCGCAGCTGAGGCGGATGGGGTTGCACGCGTTGACGCTGGAGGCCGAGGGCGAAGCGTCGCGGGGCGGGCGACGCCGGCGGGTGCGCCGTGGCGACGTCGTCTATGCGCTGAACCAGTTGGCAGTGATGCTGGATGCCGGTGTGCCGCTCAGCGAAGCCTTGCAGTCCCTGGCCGAGACCACGCCTCACGCCGGACTGGCGCAAGTCCTGCGGAGCATCGAGCACGCGGTGCAGGGCGGTGAAGACCTTTCCGCGGCCTTGGCCAGGCACGAGGAGTGTTTCGACGCCACGACCATCCATCTGCTGCGTGCCGCGGAAGCCAGCGGGACGCTCCCGGAGATGCTGCAACGGATCGCCGAGCAGACTCGGGCGGATCTGGAAATCCGCCAGAAGGTGCTCGGCGCGATGATGTATCCCGCCGTGCTGTTGCTGATGTGTCTGGGCGTCTGCGTATTTCTGCTGGCGTACGTGTTTCCCAAACTGATGCCGATTTTCGAAGGCCGCGGTCTGGACCTGCCATTGGCCACGAAGATCATGATGGCGATTTCCAACGCCCTGACGCAGCACTACTGGCTGGTACTGGCCGCGGTGGCCGCAATCGTCGGTTCCCTGTGGTGGGTTCTGAAACAGCCTTGGGGGCGGGCGCGGTTCGACGTTTTGCAACTGAAACTGCCCATCCTGGGCACGGTGGTGCGCAAGGCGACCCTGGGCCGGTGCCTGCGAACTCTGGCGACCACCGTCAGCGCCGGCGTCCCGGTGCTCGAAGCACTGGAGCTGGCGGCCGGCGTCGCCGGAAACTCGGTGTTCGCCAGGTTGTGGAACGATGCCATCGACGACGTTGCCGCCGGACAGCAGTTGCACGAGGTGCTCCGCGATTCGCCGCTGCTGCCGCCGACCACCGTGCAGATGATCGCGGCCGGCGAACGCAGCGGCCGGTTGCCCCAGGTGCTCCGCAAGGTGGCGGACTTCTTCGACAGCGAGGTGCACACCGCGATCAAGTCGGCCACCAGCCTGATCGAGCCGCTGATGGTCGCCGTGATGGGCGTCGTCGTGGGGACGATCGCCCTGGCCATGCTGTTGCCGATCTTCAAGCTCAGCACCACCGTTCACTGAACGCCGCAGCGGGTGAGGAACCGGTCCCGGCGCAATGCGGTGTCTCGCTGTTCCTCGCGCGATGCCATGGTGTGGATCTGCGGATCGTCCGCGGCGCAGACCGGCGGTGACGGGGTTCCGAAGCGGGCCGGCTGGTCCGCTCGAGGCGTGAAGCGTAGTGGAACCACTCCGTCGGCGGACGGTTCGGCTGCCGAACGTGACGGCGAACACGTGTTGCTTTTCAACGTACGGCGACCGCAAGAGTCCGCTCGGCGGGGGTGGTCGCGTGGTCCGATCGGTCCGTACGGCCACACGTGACCCGCCCTGTGCCCCAGACTTTCTCGATCCGCGCGTACGGGATATCGTTCGAAAGGGACCGGCGCTCCCGGCCGACGACCTCGGCTCATCCGCTGCCCGTCGCTCCGCGAGCCGCACACGCGACCGCACGAAAGGGGTCTCATGCGCCGCTACTCGACGCTTCCGTTGAGCTATTGCACCAACGTCCATCCGGGGCGGACGCTGCAGGAAGTTCGCCGCGGCCTGGAGCAATACACGCTGCCGGTGCGCGAGCGGCTGGGGCGGCCCATAGCTGCCGGATTGTGGCTGGCGCGTTCGGTCGTGGACGAACTGCTGGCGGAGGAGGGCACGCTCCCGCGGTTCGCGGAATGGATGCACCAGCAGGAATTGCCCTGCTATACGCTGAACACCTTCCCTTATGGTGACTTCCACAGCGAACGCGTGAAGGAGAACGTCTACCTGCCCGATTGGGCTTCCCCGGAGCGGCTGCAATACACGCAACTGTGTGCGCAGGCTCTGAGCGTTCTGCTGGCCGAGTACGACGAAGGCAGCCTCTCGAGCGTGCCGTTGGGGTTCGCGGCCTTCGAGCGTCCGGGGATGCGTGAGGCGTGCATCGAAAATTTGCGGACGCTGGCCGGCTTCCTCGAACGGCTGACCGAAGAAACCGGCCGCGTGATTCGGCTCGCGCTGGAGCCGGAGCCGTTGTGCATTCTCGAGCGGACCGAGCAGGTCGTGACGTTCTTCGACGCATTACGCGATGCTGCGGAGGGCCGTGCCGAACGCGAGCGGCTGGAGAGGTTCGTCGGCGTCTGCTACGACGTCTGCCATCAGGCCGTGGAGTTCGAAGACGTCGTGGCGTCCATCCGGACGCTCCAGCAGGCCGGCATCCGATTGAAC
>RFHO01000406.1 GCA_003696385.1 Planctomycetota bacterium
CCCTTGGGCAGCGACGGGTGAGTGAGAACTTCCAGCCGGACCGAACGGATGCGGGTCAGCGGCGTCCACCCTCTCACCTGGTATTCGTCGCTGGCCCGATTGGCTCCGCCGACCAGCAGCGAATTGTCGTCGAGTTTGCGGAACGTCGCTCCGTGCTTCGACTTGCCGTCGATTTCCAGGACCACCCAGTCGCCGTCGGCCGATTGTTCGGCCGCGGCGGCCCGATCGGTCTGAGCGATCAACCGCTGTTCCCAGTCGCGTTGGCGATGCGGGCGGTCGGTGTCGTCGCGCAGGCGACGTTCCAGTTCCCGTCGCCGCGCCGCGAGCCGTTCGAGCTGGAAGCGTTGGTCGGGCGTGGGGGCCTTGACGGTCGGCGCGACCGAGTTCCTGTCGGCCGTGGTGTTGAAGAACGCATACAGTTGGTAGTACTCGCGTTTGGAGATCGGATCGAACTTGTGGCTGTGGCACTTGGCACAGCCGATCGTCAGGGCCAGCCAGACGGCGCCCGTCGTATCGGCGCGGTCCTTGACCTGTTCGTCGTGGAACTGATCGGCCTTCGTGCCGCCTTCGGTGTTGATCAGTGTGTTGCGGTGAAAGCCGGTGGCGACGATCTGATCGAGCGTGGCGTTGGGAAGCAGGTCGCCGGCGAGCTGTTCGATGGTGAACTGATCGAACGGCATGTCGGCGTTCAGGGCCCGGATCACCCAGTCGCGGTACGGCCACATGACGCGTTCGTTGTCGTTGGTGTAGCCGTGTGAATCGGCATAGCGGGCGTGATCGAGCCAGTGTCGTCCCCATCGTTCACCGAACCGCGAGCTGGCCAGCACGCGGTCCAGCAGCCGGGCGTAGGCGTCCGGTCGCGGATCGGCGGCGAAGGCGTCCGCCTCTTCGACCGAGGGCAAAACGCCGAGGAAGTCCAGGTACACGCGGCGAATCAGTGTGTGCCGGTCGGCGGGTGGACTCGGTGACAGCCCCGCCTGCTCGAGCTGTTTCAGCACGAAGCGGTCGATGGCGTTGTTGCACCACTGCGGCCGGCGTACCGGCGGCGGAGCGTGGCGAACGACCGGCCGGAATGCCCAGTGCGATTCATAGGGCGCGCCCTGCGCGATCCAGCGTTCGAGGATGGCGATCTGTTGCGGCGTGAGCTTCTTTCCGGTTTCCGGCGGTGGCATGCGGAGCGTCTCGTCGTCCGTCCGGATCCGCTGCAGCACCAGGCTTGCTTCGGGCTTTCCCGGGACGATCGCCGCACCGTCGTCGCGCGGTGCGATCGCCGCTTCGCGGAGGTCCAGCCGCAAATCCGCTTCCCGCGTGTCGGCATCCGGACCGTGGCACTGGAAGCAGTTGTCCGAGAGGATCGGCCGGATGTCCCGGCTGAAGGAGAGCCCGATGGCGGGTCGCGTGTGGTCTGCGGCTGCCGTGCCTGCCGCCGTACAGCACTCGGTGAGCACGCTCGAGACCACGAGCAACGGGACGACGGCGAACATCGGAAGACATGCACGGAATCGTCGGCGTCGGCAGGTCCGGACGCATCGGCTGGCAGGCGTCATCGGCGGAATCCTGTGATCGTGCGAATTCGGGCGGATGCAGGTGGGGCCGGAAGCGTACACCGTCCGGCCGTCGGCCGCGCACCGGGGTGAAGGCGGTGCCGTTTGCGGAAGTTACCGGGCCGGGGCAGGGAGGGCGGCATTGCGGATGCAGGCCGCCGGCGTTTCCATGATATCACGCCGCGCGTCGGCACGACCAGTAGCAGCAACGCACGGCGCGTGAAAACGCCCGGAAACCCGAGCAAAAGGACCTGCCGAAGCGGTGCGGTCCGGGGCGGTGCGTGCGGCGATCGGCGCCGGCCACGCGCAGTCGGCGATGTCCGGTTCGTGCGGCGCGCGGATCAGTCGGTATAGCGGGCGATGACCAGCGAGATGTTCTGGCCGCCGAAGCCGAAGCTGTTGGACAGGGCGCGATCGACCCTGGCTTCGCGGGGCTTGTTGGGAACGTAGTCCAGATCGCACTCCGGGTCCGGCGTTTCGTAGTTGATGGTGGGCGGCAGGATTCCGTCGCGAATGGCCAGCAGGCAGACGATCGCTTCCACGCTGCCGGCTGCGGCGATCAGGTGCCCCATCATGCTCTTGACGCTGGAAACAGGGGTTTTGTAGGCGTCCTCGCCGAGAGCTTGGCGGATGGCCATGCTCTCCACGCGGTCGTTGACTTTCGTTCCCGTGCCGTGGGCGTTGATGTAGTCGATCTGGTCGGTGTTCAGGCCGGCATCGCGGAGCGCCATCTGGATGCACGAGGTGGCGCCGCGGCCTTCGGGATGGATGTCCGTCACGCGATAGGCGTCGGCGGTGGAGCCGTATCCGATGATCTCTCCGTGGATGCGTGCTCCGCGTCGTTTGGCGAATTCGAGTTCTTCCAGCACGAGCATCCCGGCACCCTCGCCGAGGACGAAGCCGTCGCGGTTCTTGTCGAAGGGGCGGGACGCCCGCTGTGGCTCGTCGTTGCGGGTGGACAGGGCGGTCAGCAGATTGAAGCCCGTGACGCCGAAGGGATGGATCATGCTGTGTGAGCCGCCCGAGAGCATGATGTCGGCGTCGCCGCGGCGGATCACCTCCACGGCCTCGCCGAGGGCCTGGCTCGACGCCGCGCACGCCGTCAGGCAGTTCAGGTTGGGGCCTTCGGCACCGAACAGGCTGGCCACGTGCCGCACGGGCATGTTCGGTTCCTGTTCCAGCTCCGAAGGGCCGTGCAGCAACTGGACGCCCAGTTCGGCGAAGCGTTTCATGTCGATCTGGTCGCCGTCGCGGCACTTGGCCAGCAGGTTCATGAACAGCATGAAGTCCTGCTCGCCTTCACCCGCCCCCAGGTACACGCCGAAGCGGGTCGGGTCGTCGGGATGGCCGGTCAGGCCGGCGTCCTGCATCGCCTGCACGGCCGCGCCGACGGCGAACCAGATGTTGCGACCCGCATGCTGGAAACGCTCGGGATTGTCCACGTAGTCGCGGATGCTGTAGTCACGGACTTCGGCGGCGAACTTGGTGGGGAAGTTGGATGCGTCGAAGTGCGTGATGTAGTCGATGCCGCTGCGACACTCCAGCAGCGACCGCCACATGGACTCGACGGTCGTTCCGACGGGTGTGACACACCCCATCCCTGTGACGACGACGCGGCGTCTCATGACTGATCGGTTCTCCGCTTTCGAAGATGCTGACCCCGGCGACGGAAGCGGCGCGGTCGGTCCGTCGGGGAGCGAGTCGCCGTTGTTCCGGGGACGCTTCTCCAGCTGCCCCAGTTTTACGTCGAGCCGCCGGCAGGTACGATGCCCTTCCGCCTGGTCCGCGACGGTTGTCAGTGCAGCGGACGGCGACACCGGGCCCGCGAATCCGGCTCACCACCTGGACGAGGGCACGCCACCGTGGTCGCTCTGCCAGCGTGCAGTTGTACGATTCCGGGCATGGTATGAGAGAATTGCGACAACGGCAAACGTGGCCGTCCGCGGTGGACACGGCCTCGTGGGCCGGATGAAGCGCCGGGAACAAGGCAAACGGCGATGGGCGGCGGACGTCGATGAAACGGTCGTTCGAAGAGTTCGAGATCATCGAGACGCTCGGGGTGGGCACGGTGGGGACCGTGTACCGGGCCTACGACCGCGTGCTCGGGCAGGAGGTGGCGCTGAAGATCCTTTTGCCGGCCGTTTCCGCGGATCGGAACATCCGGGCACGCTTCCGGCGCGAAATCGCGATTCTGGAGCGGCTGGACCATCCGCACATCGTGCGCTGCTTCGGCGACGGCGAGCACCAAGGACGGCTGTTTTTCGCGATGGAGCTGGTTCGCGGGGGAACTCTGAAAGACGTGCTGATCCGCCGTGGCCGGCTGTCGTGGCAGGAGGCGGTGGAGCTGGGCTGGCAGGTGTGTTCGGCACTGCAGTACCTGCACAACGTGGGCATCGTGCATCGCGATCTGAAGCCCTCGAACATCTACATCTCGGATGAAGGCCTGGTGAAACTCGGCGATTTCGGGATCGCTCTGGACACAGGCAAGGCGGACATCACGGCGGTGGGAATGACGGTCGGTTCGTATCTGTACATGGCGCCGGAGCAGATCCGCGGGGAGCGGTCGGTTTCCGGTAAGACCGATCTGTATGCCCTGGGGTGTCTGCTGTTCGAAATGCTCACCGGCCGGCCGCCGTTCGGCGGGACGAACTTCGCCCAGATCTTCGAACAGCACCTGCATGCCACGCCGCCGCGGGTGGACACCTTCGCCCCGGATGTGCCGCCACGGCTGGTTCGGCTGGTCGATCGGCTGCTGCAGAAAGATCCCGATCAGCGGCCGTTGAACGCTCGCGAGGTGCAGGGTGAGCTGGCCGAGGTGCTGATCGAGTGGGACGAGGAGCACGACACGCGGCTGCGCGAGAAACTTGCGCAGCGTCAGCCGAAAGGCTCCACGATCCTGAGCGGGTTGATCGAGGAGCTGCATCAGGGGCCGCCGACCGACAAGGTCTCCTGGGCGACACTCGCCGGTGTGACGGCGGCCGTGGCCGCGTTCGTGTTCCTGGCGTGGGCCGTGCAACGGTGACTTCGGTGCCGGATCGCTCGGCGGTTTTCGGCAGTGCCCTGAAGCCGTGCATCCGGCGGAGCCGTCCAACGATGCAATGCCCGGCCGGCGTAAACAAGCGGGACGGATGTCCGCGGCTCGTACCGGCCGGCTGTCCTCTCGGTGTTCGGCAGGGCGCTTTCGGGCCGGGGCCGACGCCGCGGCGAGCGGCCGTTCGTGGATCGAAAAGCGGAAAATGACGTGCGATGAGTGAGATGCAAAAGCCATCCGGCGGCGCGGGAGGCGTCCGCGGCGACTCCGACGACGCGGGGCGTCCCGCCGTCGGCAGCTCGGCCGCGTCGCGCCCGGGCTCGCAAGGGGAAGGTGCTGCCGGCGGCGCCGGCCGGGGCGATCCTTCGTCGGCTGCGGTAGAGCTGCGCGGCGTGCGCAAGGCGTACGTGGAACCCGACGGCAGCGTGTTGCCCGTGCTGGACATCGAGCGGTTCGTACTGGCTCGGGGCGAACAGGTCGTTCTGCTGGGGGCCAGCGGTTGCGGCAAGACGACGCTGTTGAACGTGATTTCGGGGATCACGTCGGCGGATGCCGGGCAAGTCCGGGTGGACGGGGTGGATCTGGCGCGGCTGCCGGAGGCGGCGCGCGATCGCTTTCGGGCGGACCGGATCGGCATGGTCTTCCAGACGTTCAATCTGTTGCCGGCCTTCACGGCACTGGAAAACGTGCTTTTGGGGATGAGCTTTTCCGGGCGGCGGGCGGATGTGCGGGAGGCACGGCGGTTGCTCGAACGGGTCGGTCTGGGACGGCGGTTGGAACACCGCCCGGGACAACTGTCGGTGGGAGAACAGCAACGCGTGGCTGTCGCCCGTGCGCTGGTGAAGCGCCCGGCGGTTCTGCTGGCCGATGAACCCACAGCCAGCGTCGATGTGGCGAATCAGCAGCGGATTCTGGACCTGTTGCGTGACGTCTGCCGGGAACACGATGTGGCCCTGCTGCTGGTAACGCACAGCCCCGAAGTCGCGGCCCAATTTGAGCGGGTCGAGCGGCTGGAGAGTTTCAATCGTGCCGTCGCGCCCGCCGGTGCAACCCGATGATGCAACCGGAGCCCCACGCGTCTGTGCCGTGGAAAGCATGCCGACGGGGCGCGACAACGATACGACAGGTAGACCATGAACGTCTTCCACATCGCGTACAAGAGCCTCAAGCAGCGTGCGCTGGCGTCTTCGCTGACGGGCTTGAGCGTGGCGCTGGGCATCGCCCTGATGGTCACCGTGCTGGTGCTGCACGCCACGATGACCCGCATGTTCAGCCAGAGTGCCAGCGGCTACGACCTGATCGTGGGGCCCAAGGGCAGCAAGCTGCAACTGGTGCTCAACACGATCTACCGGGTCTCACAGCCGATCGAGAATCTGCCATACCGGTACTACCAGCAGTTGCGTCGCGATCCGCGGGTCGAGGTGGCGATCCCCTTTGCGTTGGGAGACGTGACACAGCAGGGCGGCTTTCCCATCGTGGGGACCACGCCGGAATACTTCACCGTGGAATACGTGCCCGGACGGCGATTCCGCGGCAACGGACCGAATCTCAGCCGGCCATTCGACGCAATCATCGGATCCCTGGTAGCACGTCGCAACGGCTGGAACAAGGGCGACCAGATCAGCCTCGTGCATGGCGGCGTCGCCGATGACGTACACGATCAGAAATTCACGGTCGTCAGCGTCCTGGAACCCACCGGTACGCCGAACGACAAAACCGTGTTCGTACACATCGAAGGCTTCTGGCGGCTCGCCGGCCACGAAAAACCGCTGGATGAGGCCATCGAGCGGTATCGGCAGTTCTTCGGCGAAGATCCCCGCCCCGAGGAACTCGGGCTGGCCACCGCCACCGGCAGACCGGAACGCGGCGAATCAGCGGAACAACGGGCGGAACACGACGGACACGGCGCGGGGCACGGCGACGACGGCGAACAGGGCGAACAGGGCGAACAGCGCGAACAGCGCGAACAGGGTGAGCACGGTGAGCACGGTGAGCACGGTGAGCACGGGCCGATTCCGGACATTCAGAAAGAGGTCACGGCGGTGCTGGTGCGTGTCCGATCGATGACGTTGGTGCCGCAGATCGAAGCGGAGATCAACGAGGGCGTACAGGCTCAGGCGGTCAATCCGATCCGCGAGATCCGCTGGCTGCTGGAAAACATCGTGGGCAACGTCCGCACGCTGTCGGTGGTGCTCACGGCACTGATCGTGATCGTTTCGGGGATCAGCATTCTGGTCAGCATCTACAACTCGATGTCGGAACGCCGGCGGGAAATCGCGATCATGCGGGCGCTGGGGGCCTCGCGGCGGACGGTGTTCGGGATCATCCTGGCGGAATCGACGCTGCTGTGCTTCGGCGGGGGACTGGCGGGCGTCGTGCTGGGGCACGGGATGGTGTTCGCCGCGGCTCCGATCATCGAAGCCCGATCCGGTTACCTGGTCGATCCGTTCGCGTTCGACTGGGTCGAGCTGATCTTGCTGCCGGCGCTGCTGCTGTTGGCCACCCTGGTGGGCTTTCTCCCCGGCGTGACCGCCTACCGCACCGACGTCGCCAAAGCGCTGGCCGAATGAACCGGTGCCGCAGCGGGACGAACAGGCAGCGCAGCGTCGGGCGGCGGCCATGGAGCAGGCCATTTCCGGAAAGGCCTGATGAATCACGCCGAACCATCGCAGCGGATGCACACGCAAAAAGGGGCGTGGTGGACTCGATTTCGGCGTCGGCAGAGGTTCGTGCTCTCCAATTCAGCCGACAGATATCCAGCGTGGACGAATGATGCGGCTTGCGGAGCACTGACGTGCTGCGGCGGCCGACACACCCGGCCGAACGCTCCACGCCGTCGGGATCCGTGTTGATGGGTCATCGCTTCCCTGCCCGTGCTGACCGGGACGACGCCCCGCAAAGGCCGCCGGCAGACAGGCAATCACGGATGGGTATTCGCTGCCGGCGTCCAGTCGTCCGTGCGTCGCGAGGAGACCCGTGAGCACGTGCTGGCATCGCCTCGGCACCGGACTCCGGCCGCGTGCGTTGCTCGCCCGTCGATCTCAAGGACTGCGCGAACAGCCCACCGCCAACGCCACTGTTTCTGGGCAACGCCCGTCTCCCGCACGCATCGAATACACGTCGGCACGGCCGGTCCAGGATCATCCGCGACCTCTGTTAGGACGAGGTGGTGCAGACGTTGACGAAGTGCCTGGTTTGGTTTCAGAGCACTGTTGGCGGCAGAAAAATTGAACGTGACAGATATATCGTGGTTATCCAAAATCGCAACAGTTGCAAGCACTATCGGATTTGTCTTAGACTCGCGTTTGCAGCGCAACTTCTGGTTGTTCCCCACGAAATGGCGAGTCGCTGTGGCGAGGAAGCGAACAATGGAGATCGTGATCTGCCCACATTGCGCCGTCCGGGTCGCTGTGACGCCCGACGGTCAATGCCCGAGTTGCCGTCGTCCGGTGGCAGGGGGGCCCGACGAGGCCATCGGCGGTAGAGAAAACGACACGGCCGAGGCTCCATTAGAACTCACGTCCAGAATCAGGCCAACGTCTGTTACGGTCATTTCGTGGTTTCTGATCGTGACCTCTGTATGCGGTTTGATCGCGACGTTGATCAGTACCGCCACGGGAAGCATGAACGATCCGGCCATTCGCGAACTGATGGCGAAAAACCCGCTGCCGATTCCCGTTCAGATTGGCTTGGCCTACGCGGGAAGTGGCGTGATGTTTGTTTGCGGTCTGGGAATGCTCGGCGGGCGCAACTGGGCACGATGGCTGTATGTGATCTGGAACGTCACGGCGTTGGCGGTCGGCGCAGTAACATCGCCATGGAAAGTGATGATGATTCCCGGTTTGGTCGTTTTTCTCGTCGTCGTCTTCTTCCTGTTCCGTCCGAATGCTACGGCGTACTTTACGCATCCTGGGGGCTGTGATGAGACGGGTCTGTAGCGTTTTCTTCTACGTGATGGCAGGGGCGTTTTTCGCGTCGGCAATGGCCCTGCCGTCCTCCGCGGCCCCCTCGTCGGCGCCGGGGTCAACGCCAGCAATCATCGGCGTTTCTACTGTATTTGGTGTCCTGTGCCTGGCTATCGGACTGGACCTGTCGCGGTACGCGCACTGGCAGCGTGATGCCGCTTTTGTGCTCGTCGGAAGCGCGCTATTGGCAATCCTCTGGCTAGTCCAGATGGCGTGCATGATGGCAACGCCGGAAGTGAGTGAGGTGCTTCCGGAGGGCACGGTCGACCGTTTCCGCTCCGGCGACCATGTGTCAGGGATTTTGTGCATTGCAGCGTTTCTCGGCCTGGGATGCTTGCTTATCTGGTGCGCGCGAAACAAGCCGCCTGCAAACAACATGTAATTGCCGCCGAGTTGTCTCAGGGCGATTTGGGCGGAGCGCATGTCTTGAAAGCAGGAAAGAAGCCGTTCAGTTTGCTTCCGGCGTGATTTCAGAGAGCTGGCGCGGACTCCGTTGGCTGGGCGTTCGCTCCTCGAATCGACCAGCGCAGCTTGCGGTGCACTGCACATAGACTTCCGCTGCTGCGGCGGTCGCCAGTGGGAGGTCTGGCTGAGAGTCTGGACAGCGTGTCTGGCAGGAGGAGCCGACCCGAAAACGTCCGTTGAGTACCGCAGTGCGCTGGTTTGCGAATCGCAAAGTGTCCCTGAAGTCGTCCCTCGACCCTCTGTCGCGAGTGGGTGATCCGATATCCGTAACTGGTTCACCCGCGTAGGAAGACGGCATGCAGCGAACGCCCTTGCTGCCTACGTGAGGCGCGTTGGATGCCGGGAGGTTAAGGAAGGGGGCCCGGGTGGGCGCGCGATGCGGGTTTCGGAGCGCACATTGGCTCGGCGCGGTTGTCGAAGCCAGGTGGGGGTCACGGCAGGCCGCGGCGTTTGCGGAAAAACCATTCCAGAGAGACGAGTGCGCAGAGGGCCGCGAGCCACCAGGGCGAATCCCACAGATTCGTTTTCCGCGTGATACGTTCTTCGCCAATGCCGAATCCCGCTTCGCGCCATTGATCGAGGAAGTCGTCGAGGTCTTCCGGGACCGTGGTCATTCCACCGGTCTGGGAGGCCAAGGCTTCCATCAGGTCCGGATCGGCGGCCGGATCGTCCATTTCCAGGTCGTAGGCCGAGACCAGGAATCGTTTGGAAAGTCCCAGACCCAGCGGTTGGCCCTGTCGCTGGGCCTGCAGATGGACCCAGTAGTCACCCGGCGTCTTTGTTGCCCGGAAGGTGGCCGAAGCCGTGCCGTTGTTCTGGGTCGGCGCCAGTTTCTGATGGCTGCCGTCGGGCCCTTGAACGACCAGTTGGAAATCCGCATCGGTCAGCGGCCGCCCGCTGGCGTCACGCGCACCGGCGCGGATCCGCACCGATTGCCCCTGCCGAATCACGCGCGGTTCGACCGTCAACCACAGGGGTTGTTCCTCGTCGGTTTCCTTGTGTGCCAGCCAGAGCACGACCTGTTGCCAGAAGCGCAGCGTTTCCGCATGGTAGCCGTGCTGCATCCAGAGGTAGGTGGTGTCCGCGGCGAAGGCGAGGATCCGCGCGGCGCCGGCCTGTTGAGCGAACAGCAGCGGGACGCCGTCTTCGGATTGGGCCAGCACCTGAGCGAACTCGTTCTTGCGTTGCAGGTGATTGGCTCCGGCAAGGGGCGGGAGGGTCTTCCAGCGGCGGAGGTTTTCGGCGGCCGAATCGGCCACCAGCCGCATCACGAAATGCCTGTGTCCCTGTTCGGTGGGGATCATCTGCAACGGACGGGTGATCGGCCGGGCGCTGACGACGCTGACCGGCAGGACGTCCTCCAGCGGGTGGCCGGCCAGACTGCTGCTCAAAATACCAAACGGTCCGCCCAGGACGATCAGGCCGGCGCCGTGCCGTTCCAGGCGCGTCTTGAGCCGTTCGAGCTGAGGGGCGGGGAGCCGATCGCGGGGCACGTCGCCGATGATGTACACGTCGTAGGTGTCCGGGGCGAAGATCGCTTCGTCGATCGCCACGGTCGTGCCCAGCGTGCCGGTGCGGACGAGGAACGTGTCCAGTTGGATGTTGCGGGAGGCGGTGAGCAGGCGGACGGCTTTCAGCTCGGGCCGCAACCGGTCGATATAGGCCACGCGGACGCCGCCTTTTTCGACGCTGACCAGCGCTTCGCGCCGGTTGTTGGTCTTGCGTAGTTCGTCTTTGAGCGGTTCCGCGACGACGGCGATTTTGATTTCGCCGGGCCGCGTCGGCACGAAGGACAGTTCGGCGCGCAGCAGTTCGCCGGATTGCTGTGGTTGCAGAACCACCGTGGGCCGTGTGCCCGGATGGGCGACCGCCGGCTGCAGCGGCGCCGGTGCGCCGGCGGCCGCAGCGGGCGTGGGCTCGACGAGCAACCGCAGGCGTATCGGTTCGTTCGCCTGGCCCTGAACGCGGACCTGAGCGCGGACGGGAACGACCGTTCTGGCGAAGGCAAACTCCGGCAGCTCCAGTTGCTCGACTGCGACGTCGACTGCGCCGCTGGTCGAGCCGGCGGCGCCGATGGTCACGGTGTGGATGGGGATCTGCTGATCGGCGTATCGCTGGGCGACTTGCAGTGGATCGACGTCGTGTTCGGAAAGGGCCCGCTGGGCTCCGTCGCTGAGCAGCACGACGCTCTTGAGGCGGTCGGATTGGTGGCGTTCGAGCAACTGTTCCAATGCGTACCCGATGGCCGTTTCGTCACCTTCGGGCTGGGCGGAAAAGTCGTCCACGGGGCGGTATTCGCTGTCGAAATCCGCCAGACGGACGGTCAGACGCTCGGCGAGTGCATCGTCCGTGAGTCGTTCCAGCAGCCGTTCGGCCAGTTTTCGCAGAGTATCGCGGCGGGAGGTGTCCGGTGCGGCGTCCTGGACACTCATGCTGCGACTGGCGTCTCCCAGCACGACGATCAGCCCCTTGCGGGTGTCGATTTCGCTCACCTGGACGGCCGGTCGGAATCCGGCGAACAGCAGCAGCAGAAGCGCGGCCAGCCGCAAGGCCGTTCCCACGCGTTGCAGCCGCGACGCCCGCAGGCTGGATCGATAGTCCCACACGATGAGCGCGGCGGCTGCCAGAAACAGCAGCACCAGCACCGGCCACGGCCACGCGGGTTGGATGACCAGTTCCATCGTTTGTCCCGTTGGTGCGCCGAAAGGCTTCGGCAGTGATCACGGCGTCTGCTGCGGCGTATCGCTCGTCCCATAGAGCCGGTTGGCCGCCAATTGTTCCAGCAGCAGGACCAGCACGCACAGCAACAGCAGGTAGGGGAACAGTTCCATGCCCAACCGACCCGCGGTCACGTTGCGGGTCAGCCCCTCGATGTCGCGGGCCACGTCGAAGCGTCCTTCGGGAAACATGTCGGTCAGTTCCTCCGGCCCCAGGCGATCGAAACGGCTTTCGGATTCGGAAGCGTTGGCGCTGAACCGGAAGGTGAAGCCTCCCTGCGGCTCGACG
This sequence comes from Planctomycetota bacterium, assembly GCA_003696385.1. Classification (GTDB taxonomy): domain Bacteria; phylum Planctomycetota; class Planctomycetia; order Planctomycetales; family Planctomycetaceae; genus J052. The sequence continues at coordinate 12,012 of RFHO01000406.1, forward strand.
GCAAGGACCTCGTAGTGCCCCGGTGCGGCCAGTGCCTCGAGGGACAGGTCGGTCTGTCCCGGGACCAAATCCAGCAGCTCCTGGGTCAAGTCGGGTTTGCGGAGCATCAGGCGGCGCAGACCGCCCTCCGGCGGCAACGGCACGCGCAGCGTCTGACGGACCGAATAGTTCAGCCGCGGGCGGCCGGCCCGGTGCAGGTAGTTCATCGTCGCGTCCGCCAAGGCCAGGAACTGCCAGGAACGGGGCAGCTCGTTCCAATTGCGGGACAGGTCGGCGGCGGTGGTGAGCATCAACACCCGGCCCCGTCCCACGTTGCGCTCCAGCAGTGCCGGGGTGTGCTCTGGATCGGAGTAGCTGCACACCACGCGTGCAGAGGGCTCCGGATCGACCTTCCAGTATTTGTAGACCGCGGCGGCCATCAGTTCGACGGGGCCGCCGAAACGCTCGAACGGTTCGAACAGCGGGTGGCGAACGCGGGCCAGGTCGAGGAACTCCGGTTGTGCGAAGGCGAGTGAGGCCACCGGGATTCCGGGCAGCACCGACCGCGCGGCGGCACTGCCATAGTTCACCGGGTCGATCCCACCCGGGCCGGCCAGCGCGGCATTGGGACGGCCCAGGAACACCGCCAACCCGCCACCGGCCTGTACGAATCGTTCGGCCCGCTGCCAGTCGGCTTCGGCCAGCCGAGGCACGTTGACGAAGCACAGCACGTCGACTTCGGACAGCTCGGCGGACCCGAAATCGGCCGGCACGATCCAGTCGCAGTCGTACCGCGCACGCTTCAGTCGGACCATTTCGGGCGGAGCAAGCGCGAACAGCAGATACTCGGCTTCGACCTGCGACGGGGCTACGATGAGCACCCGCAGCGGCGGACGGACCGCGACCGTGAAGTACAGCCGATCGTCCGTGGGATAGGGGTCGCTGGAAAACAGGCGGAGCATCCCCTGCTGATACGGGCGCGAAAGCGGCAGCGCGGAAAGCTGGACGGATTGCGACGTGGTGGTGCCGAATTGCACGCCGGCTTCACCGGCTTTGATGGTCTCGCCGTCCGGCCGCACCAGGTGCAATTCCACCGACTGCTCCGCGGGGGCGTTTGCCGTGCGAAACACGTCTGCCGCGAGCCGCAGGGGTTCGTTTTCGGCGATCGACTCCGACACCAACCGGGGGCGCCGCAGTCCCACGTTCACCGGCGATTCGACGCCCACGTCGATCAGATACACGTTCACCCAGGGACGGCGTTCCAGTTCCTGCTTCAGCCGGTCCGTTTCGGCCGGATCCCACGCCGTGCGGGCCAGATCCGTAAACAGGTACACCTCACGGACGTAGCGATCAGTACCCGGTGGCTCCGCTTGCGGATCGTCCGTGGCGGATGCGGTCTGCGGGGGATCACCCGAAGCCGCCGACTGCTGGAAGACCCGCTGCCGGTCGCGTTCGAGCGTCCGCAGCGCCTCCAGGATGCGGCGTTCGAGCGTCCCGGCCGCGTGCTGGATCCGCAGATCGTCGATCCGCTTCGCGGCGGCGGCCACGCTGGACTGGAATCGCACGGCGGTTCCGGGCCGGGCGTCACCGACGGCGACACGGCTGTCTGCCGGCAGGCGGCTGAGAAAATCGCGTGCGATGCGTCGAGCGGCGTCCAGCCGTGTTTCGCCCGCCTGTTCGTAGCCCATGCTCGAACTGGTGTCGAACAGCATCGCCGCGGCGACGGGAACGTCCTCCGTCGCCACCCGGGTCGGCTGTGCCAGCTCGTTGCGGATCCGCCGGTAGTACGGCCACCCGACCAGCAGCATCAGAAGCAGGGCGGTGGCGCTTCCCACCCCCGCCCGCAGATACGTCCGTCTGGTTTCCAGCTCGACGGCCGGCATTCCTCGGCGGCGCCAATGCCGCATGATGCCGATGTAAGCGCCGAGTCCAATTGCCACGAGCAGCACCAGCCGCGCCCATTCGCCGCTCGTGAAGACGTAGTCGGCGGCCGGGACGGTCGGCCGCGAAACGGCCAGGACGGCCAGGGCCAGAAACGCCATCCGCAACAGCAGCAGCCACAGGTGACGCAGCCGCAGCCGTCGCGTGGCCCGTTTTTGATGCACCTGCAGCAGCCGCAGTGCCGGAAAGAGCATCTTCCGCGGCTTCGGCCGCATCAGCAGATGCAACACGATCGGCACGGCCAAGGCGGCCAGTCCCCACAACAGGCTGGGATGGAGCCAGGTCATCGCTGTCGTTGTGTTCTGCGTCTGCCAGAAGCGCCGTCGGCCCTTCGTCGGTTCTGAGGGCTCCGCCGTCTCGGGCATGTCGAATGGCCCGGCCGATCTCGTCGTTTGCCCGCCGTCGCCGTCAGCCCCTCACGAGGAGAGACACGGACGGCGGGTGTAGCGGCCGATCGGCACGGCCTCCGCATGCTGAATCGCCGATCCGGTCACGCGCCCCGGGCCGAGCCTCGGCTCGCCGGCTGTTCGACGGAGGGAGTGTCGGCGGACTGCAGCTTTCGGAGCATCTTTCGGTGCTCTTCGGCCAAGGCTGCACGGCCGGTACGGCTGTAGTAATCGGCCAGCAGCCGATGGGTCGGCAGGTGATTCGGATCGATGTTCAGCACGCTTTTCAGCCAGCCCGCTCCGTCTTCGGGGGCGTCATACTTCAGCAGAATGCTGCCGATCTGAAAACGGAGCTCGACGTTGCGGGGATCGCCCGCCAGCTTTTCCATCAACGAACGGACGCGGGCGAGCTGCTTCTGTCCTTCCGCCACGAATCGCATGTGGCGTTGGGCTTCCTCCGTGCGGCCGACCAGCCGCAGTGCGGAGGCGAAATTGTATCGTGCGGTGACGTCCCACGGGCGGTCGTGCACGACGGGTTCGAGGATGGCGACCGCCTGTTGCGGGTTCCCGGCGGCCAGTTCCAGCGCTCCGAGCTGGATGCGTCCCCAGACGTGATCGGGATCGACCTCCAGCAGGCGCTGCAGCTTTGGCCGGGCCTCTGCGTAGCGGCCCTGTTCGATCAGGCTTTCGGCCCAGCCGAGCAGCAGGTCGGGCGCGTCGGGCTGGACCGCGGCGACCTCTTCGAACAATGCGTTGGCTTCGTCGTAACGGTGCAGCTTGATCAGCACCTTTGCCAGCGCCAGCTTCCAGTCACTGCGTCCGGGCGAACGCTTCAGCGCCTCGCGATAGGCGGCTTCGGCATCCTTCCAGTTCATCATGTGCTCGTGAAAGACGGCCCGAAAGACGAACGGACGGGGATCGTCCGGGAAGTCGGCCTGCCAGGCGTCGAGGATCTGGAACGCCCGCGCGAACTGGTAATTGCGGTAATAACCGTTCGCGAACGCTTCGCAGATTTCCGGTCCGTCTTCGCCCGGATCGGCCAACAGGGCGCTCAGGTGCGGTTCCGCTTCGCGCATCTCGCCGGCCTGCGCATAGGCCAGCCACTGTTCGCGCTGGATGCGGCGCGGTGGAAAGCCGAGATCCAAAGCCCGCTTCAGGTGCTTGCCCGCCGCAGCCATCTCGCCGCGGCGGCGATAGACGCGGCCGAGCAGAAACTGGTACGCGGCGTCGTCGCGGGCGGTCGGCGGCACACGTTGCAGGCACGCGAAGGCGGTTTCCGTGTCGCCGAGCCGCAGGGCGGAACGCGCCTGGTGGATGGCCCAGGCGCGCAGAACCGCGGGACCTTGCCACACCGCGACCAGCACCACCAAGGCTCCGCCCACCAGGATCACGGCCCGGCGGCCGGCCAGGATCGAACGCAGCAGTGCGCTGGGTGTCGGAAAACGAAACGGCATCGAACGGCTCTGGGAATCGACGTTGAAGCGGGCACGCGGTGGGTAAAACCCATCGTCGCCGGCCGGGAGCAGCGGCGTCCACACGATCGGTGCCAGATTCCCCGATGGCCGGCCCGGTTGCAACGCAAACGCGGACAAGCGCCGGCCGGCGAACGTTGCAGACGCCACAGGCGCCGTCGGCGTGGTCCGGTCCCGTCGCTTCTGGCGGTCTGGACGCCCGGAACGCCGCACGCGGGCTTGCACGCTCACAGATCGTCCAGGCCCGTGAAGTTGGTGATCAGGGATCGAAGTTTACGCCGCAGGATGCGATAGGAATAGAAGCGGGTGGCCGTTTCGTAGTTGTGCGTGATCATCTGCAGCCGGTACTGCTCGTCGTGCAACACCCGGCGGACTTCGCGGACGACCGAGCCGGTGACCACGCCGTTCATTTCGACGACGCGGAAGCCTTTCGGTTCGATGTCCGTGATGTAGATCGAATAGCGATTGACCATCACCGGCGTGCAGTAGAAAAACGCTTCGATCAGCGCGTTGCCGAAGCCTTCGTAGAGGCTCGGATAGGTGACGAAGTCCGCCGCGCGGTAGGCGTCTCCCAGGGTGTAGATGCGGCGGCCGTCTTCGCGGACTCCCCGGCGATCGATGCGGTCGGTGATGAATTCGTCGGCGAAGATCAGGCTGACGCTGTGCCGGGCAGCCAGCTCCTTGATGATCTCCTGATACTCGTGGCCTTCATCGCCCGTCTGGTGGGTGATCACCAGGTGTGCGTTTTCCAGTCCGAGCTGCGCCAGCAATGCGACGCTGTGCTCGATCCCTTTGCGGGGGACGACACGCGTGGGTTGCAGGAACAGCACGTCGTTTTCGCCGACGCCGATGTCTTCACGGAAGTGCGCCGCGTGGTCGTCGATCGGGTGCAGGGCATCGACGTCGATGTAATCGCCGTCGTAGATCCGTTTCTTCGGTGGGTTTTCATTGAATTTCAGCACGTTGGGAACCAGCACCGACGATTGCCCGCGGCGGTGCGAAAGCTCTTGTTGCGCGATCGAGTTGATGGTGACGTGCTGGATGCTGGGCAGCGACGGTGGAAACGCCATCTGCAGAAAATCGCCCACGGCATTGACGCGGAACCGATCGCGCTCCCAGTAGAAATCGTGGTGGTGCGCGATGGTGTTGAAACCGCGTTCGGCGACCAGCCACGTCAGCGCCACGCCCAGCGGAATGTTGACCGGAATCGTCAGGGCGTTTTCCGCGATCAGGATGTCCAGACCGAAACCGTCGATGAACCGTTCCAGCTCCCGCTTCAGGTCCGAGGCGATGTCCAGAATGCGTTCGGTCACTTCGCGGTCACGGTGCAGTCGCCCGAAGACCTGTCCGTTGATCGCGGCGATGTCCGGATGCGTGAAACTGGCCAGGGGCACCAGGCGACTGGTCCCCGGATCGCGGTCGAGGATTCCGGCGAACCAGTGACTGATGTGCCCGCGGGCGTCATAGAGCACTTCGGCCCACTTGGCGCTTTCCAGCGAGACGCCGTCGGTCCCGGCGAAGCGAGTGGATACGAAACCGATGTTCTGGGATTTCATCGTTGTCCGTCCGGCGGATCGGTCGTTGTTCGACGTCGAACCTGATGGATGGTCGGGTTGGGAGGCTCCGCAGGTCGGCCCGATCATCGGCCCGGCCGTTGGCCGGGTCGGCCCGTCGTCCCGGCCCGGCGG
>RFHO01000005.1 GCA_003696385.1 Planctomycetota bacterium
CGTGCGGGACGTGGGAAGCGAGGCGCGATGCGTCCGGTCGGGTGGGAATCCCGTTGCAGCGCGTTGCCGCGACAGGTCGGAAACCGCATCATGTGGGCACGGTGGGCGGGCGGTGTCTTCCTTTGCCCAAGCGATCCGGACACGGCGGACGGGACACCGCACGCTTAGGCGCCTCGTTTTCGTTTCGAATCCGCGGGAGGTCACCGATGTACTGGCCATGGGTCGTTGCCGCTCTGGCGGCCTGGGTGGCCTACGATCTGATCCAGCGCCGACACGCCATCCTGCGGAACTTCCCCATCATTGGACACTTCCGGTACTGGCTGGAGGCGATCGGACCGGAGCTGCGGCAGTACATCGTTACCAGCAACAACGAAGAGCGGCCGTTCAGCCGGGATCAGCGGCGTTGGGTGTATGCGTCGTCGAAGCGCGAGAACAACTACTTTGGCTTCGGGACGGACGATGATCTGGAGCTGGCGCCGCACTACCTCATCGTCAAGCACAGCGCATTTCCCCTCCCGCAACCGCAACCGGGAAGCCCCGAGTATGATCCGCAATTCACGCTTCCGTGCGCCAAGGTGCTGGGGGGGTACCGGGGACGTCGCAAGGCGTTCCGGCCGCGTTCGGCCGTGTATGTCTCGGGAATGAGCTTTGGTTCGCTCAGCGGACGCGCGGTGGAGGCGATGAATCGCGGGTGCGCGATCGCCGGGTGCCTGCACAATACCGGCGAAGGGGGCGTATCACCGTACCACCTGCACGGCGGCGAGCTGATCTGGCAGATCGGCACGGCGTACTTCGGGTGTCGGGACGAGCAGGGCCGCTTTTCGTTGTCGCGGTTGAAGGACGTCGTGGCCGCGCATCCGCAGATTCGGGCGTTGGAGATCAAGCTCAGTCAAGGGGCCAAGCCCGGGCTGGGCGGCATGCTTCCGGCGAAGAAGGTCAGCCGGGAAATCGCCCGCATCCGCGGAATCCCGCCGCACAGGGATTGCCACAGTCCGCCCCGCCACACGGCATTTGGCAATGTCGACCAGATGCTGGACTTCGTCGAAATGCTGGCGGACGAAACCGGTCTTCCGGTGGGAATCAAGTCGGCCGTGGGGCAAATGGAATTCTGGCATGAGCTGGCCGAACTGATGGAGCGCACCGGTCGCGCGGTCGACCACATCCAGATCGACGGAGGAGAGGGCGGCACGGGAGCCGCTCCGCTGGCGTTTTCGGATCATGTGTCGCTGCCCTTCAAGATCGGCTTTTCGCGCGTATACCGGGTGTTTGCCGAACGCGGAGTGGCAGAGAACGTCGTCTGGGTGGGCTCGGGACGGCTGGGATTCCCGGAACAGGCGCTTCTGGCCTTCGCTCTCGGAGCGGACATGATCGCCGTGGCGCGGGAGGCGATGATGGCGGTGGGTTGCATCCAGGCGCAGCGCTGCCACACTGGGCATTGCCCAACGGGCGTGGCGACGCAGAACCGTTGGCTCGTCCGTGGATTGGATCCGGACTTCAAGGCGCAGCGGCTGGCGAACTACATCGTCACGCTCCGCAAGGAGGTTCTCGCTCTGTGCCGCGCCTGCGGTGTCGAGCATCCCGCTCTGATCACGTGCGAGCACCTCGAATTCGTCGACGACCGCTTCTGCGGCCGCTCGGTGGCCGACGTGTTCGGCTACCGGAGCCACAACGGTCTGCCACACGAAAACGACCGCCGGCGGATCACGGAGATCATGCGGGCGCTGCGCAGCGGGGTGTCCGATCTGCGCGAAATCCAGGAATCACAAAGATGAGCACCACTGCCCCCACGACCCGGCTCCGTGCCGCCCTGCAGGCCGGTGGCCCCTCGCAACTGTTGGATGCCTTGATCGAACAGTTGCGGGAAAAAGGCGACTATCACCGGCTGTTCGACGCCTTGTTGCTGAAGAAGCGGGTCGAGTTGGGACTGCCGCTGGAGCGGTTGACGACGTTCGACAACGTGCCGGAAGACAAACGGAGTGAGTTCCAGGATGCGTACATCGCCGCGGCACGGGAAGTGGGGCGGTTGCTGCTGGACGCCGGCCAGCTGAAAGATGCCTGGATCTACTTCCGAACGATCGAAGAGCCCGAGCCGGTGGCCGACGCGATCGAACGGGCCGCAGCGTCGCTGGAAGAAGGCGACGAACGCGTGGAGGAACTCGTGAATCTGGCCCTCTATGAGGGGGCCCACCCGATCAAAGGGCTGGAGCTGATCCTTCGCAACTACGGCATTTGCAACACCATCACGACGCTGGATCAGTGTTTCGGACAGTTGACGCCCGAACAACGCCGGCAGGCCGCCGCCATGCTCGTGCGGCAGTTGTATTCCGACCTGCGGCAGTCTCTTCAGTACGACATCCAGCAGCGGATCGCCGGCGCGCCGGTGAGCGATTCCATCGCGGAACTGATCCGCGGACGCGATCATCTGTTCGAAGGCGGAACGTACCACGTGGACGTTTCGCACCTGAACTCCGTCGTCCGCTTTGCGCGCGTGCTCGAGCCCGCCGATCCGGAACTGAAGCTGGCGGTCGAGCTGGCAGAGTACGGCGGGAAGCTGGACAAGCAGTTTCAGTACCCCGGTGATCCGCCGTTCGAGGACTTCTATGCGGCGCACCGGCATTTCTTCAACGCGTTGCTCGGCCGGGACGTCGAACAGGCGGTGCAGTATTTCCGCCGCAAGGTGGAGGAAGCGTCGGACGAACAGGACCGGCAACTGGCGGCGTACGTCCTGGTGGACCTGCTGCGACGGATCGGGCGATCGAACGAAGCCGCGGAAATCGCTGCCGAACACCTGAGTCGGCTGGACGATCCGCATGGATTCTCCTTCGTCTCGCTGTGCCGGGAAGCAGGACGGTTGGACCTTCTGGAGCAGGCCGCCGACCGCAATGACGACCCCCTGCAGGCCGCAATCGCCCTGCTCACCCGGCAACAGGCCGCCGACAAGTAGGCGAGCCCGTCGTTCGATCCGATCCCGCTGGTCCGTTGCCGGTCTCTGACGGACCGTGTCACGAGGGCAAAACGGGTTGAGAGCAGGTCACGCACAGGCCGATCGCGCCCGCGGCACGCGACGGGGCGGTTCTCGTGATATTCGCGTCCGGGTTTGCTAGAACGGACAGGCCCGCCGAACGTCGGTGGAGCTTTCGGTCTGCTTTCGCCGCCCGTCCTGCCGCGTCGTTCGAACGGCTCGGGCGGCACTCCCACGGAGCCAGGGATCGCCATGAGCATTCGCGCACGCGGGACGCCGGTCGGTGTCCTCTTGATTTCGGTACTGGCCATGCAACACGCCCACAGTGATCCGCCGCCCAGCGCGGCCGTGAAGATCGAATATCCTCACACGCGGCGCGTCGATCACGTCGACGTCCTGCACGGCGTGCGTGTGCCCGACCCGTATCGGTGGCTGGAGGCCGACGTGCGCGAGTCGCCCGAAGTGGCCGCCTGGGTCGAAGCACAGAACCGCGTGACGTTCGCGTACCTCGAATCGATCCCCGAACGCGAAGCGATCCGGCGGCGGCTGACCGAGCTGTGGAACTATGAGAAGTACGGGGCTCCGTTCAAACGCGGCGGCCGCTATTACTTCTTCAAAAACGACGGCCTGCAGAATCAGGACGTGTTGTATGTGATGGACTCGCTGGACGCCGAGCCGGAAGTGCTGATCGATCCCAACACGTGGTCCAAAGACGGCACGGTGGCGCTTGCCGGAATCGCCTTCAGCGACGACGGACGCTTCGTCGCTTATGGCGTGGCGGAAGCCGGTTCGGACTGGCGCACTTGGCGTGTGATGGAAATCGCCACGCGGCGGGTGCTGGAAGACGAGCTGAAGTGGGTCAAGTTCAATACTCCGGCCTGGACGGCGGACGGCCGCGGCTTCTTTTACGCCCGCTATGACGAGCCGCAGCCGGGCGCGACGTTTCAGGACATCAATCTCAATCAGAAGATCTATTACCACCGGGTCGGCACGCCGCAATCACAGGACGTGCTGGTCTATCGCCGGCCGGATCATCCCGACTGGGGATTCGGCGTCGACGTGACCGAAGACGGCCGTTACCTGGTGATCACCATCTGGAAGGGCACCGACGACAAGTACCGCATCGTCTATCGCGACCTGTTCGAACCGTACGCAATGCCGATCGATCTGATCGAAAACTTCGATCACGAATTCACCTTCGTGGGCAACGACGGCACGACGTTCTATTTCAAAACCGACTGGGAGGCCGAAAAGGGGCGGTTGAGCGCCATCGACATCACGCAGCCGCAACAGGAGCACTGGCGGGTAATCATCCCGGAAGCCGAAGAAACGCTGCGAGACGTGAACTTCGTCGGCAACCTGTTCATCGCCGAATATCTGAAGGACGCCAAAACGCAGGTGAAACTGTATGCGCCCGACGGCCGGTTCGTGCGCGAAGTGGAGTTTCCCGGCATCGGTTCGGCCAGCGGCTTCGGCGGCCGCCGCGGCGATACCGAGACGTTTTATACGTTTTCCAGTTTTGCGACGCCGCCGACCATCTATCGGTACGACCTGATCACGGGCGAAAGCCGGCTGTTGCGGCAGGCGAAGGTTGCGTTCGAGCCGGACGAATACGAAGTCAAGCAGGTGTTTTATCGCAGGAAGGACGGCACGCGCGTGCCGATGTTCATCGCCCACCGCAAGGGTTTGAAACGGGACGGCAACAATCCGACGCTGCTGTACGGATACGGCGGATTCAACATTCCGCTTACGCCGCGGTTTTCAATCAGCCGGTTGGCGTGGATGGAGATGGGTGGCGTATTCGCCATGGCGAACTTGCGGGGCGGAGGCGAATACGGCGAGGCATGGCACCGCGCCGGCACGAAGCTCAACAAGCAGAACGTCTTCGATGATTTCATCGCGGCGGCCGAGTGGCTGATGGAGCACAAATACACCAGGCCGTCGAAGCTGGCGATTCAGGGCGGCAGCAACGGTGGGCTGCTGGTGGGCGCCTGCCTGACGCAGCGGCCCGATTTGTTCGGAGCGTGTCTGCCGGCGGTCGGCGTGATGGACATGTTGCGGTTTCACAAGTTCACCGCGGGTCGGTTCTGGGTGGACGACTACGGATCGCCGGAGAATCCGGAAGAGTTCCGAGCGCTGCTGGCGTATTCGCCGTATCACAACATCAAAGACGGCGTGCGCTATCCGGCGACGCTGATCACCACGGCCGACACCGACGATCGCGTGGTGCCGGCACACAGCTTCAAGTTCGCGGCTCGGCTGCAGGCGGCTCAGGCCGGGGACGCTCCGATTCTGATCCGCATCGAAACGCGGGCCGGTCACGGAGCGGGCAAGCCGACGGCGAAGATCATCGAAGAAGTCGCCGACCAGTGGGCGTTTTTGGTCCGCAACCTGGGCATGAACGTGCCGTACGCGGATAAACGCGAGTGACCGGCCGATGGGAACGGCGGGGCTGCAAACCGCCCGGGCGGCGGGCGTCAGGTGAGCCGATACTGGTACAGTTCGTCGTAGATCGCCTGGCAGCGTTCCCACAGGTCGTGAAACTGGGGCGGCACCTGATCCGGCTTGGGACGATACGGGCGGAACGTCGTCGAAGTGAGGACTTCCTTGTACCAGTACGGTGCCCACACGCCGTCCGTTTCACGCAGCCCGGGCGGCCAGGAAAGCATCGCTTCCTGAAACGGCACGTCGAGTGCTTCGCAGAGCGCCCGCAGCATCCGCTCGGGATTCTGCAGGACGTCTCGAGTGTCCAGTACCGGCGGCGTCTTTCCCGTGCGTTCCCGGACGAAGCGGAAGATTTCCAGTTGCTGCGGGTACCCGGTGTCTTCGTCCGTGGGATTCGGCACGATCTTCAAATATGAAGTGAGCATCTCGCGGGGATCGCGGATCAGGAAGCAGTTCGTGACCTTCAGCAGCCACCGGCGGTCGATCTCCGGCAACAGATGATGCGTCATCTGCTTCTGGTAGAAGATGTCCTTGCCGCCGGGGATCGGGCCGGTCAGCCAGGCAACGACCTTCCGCCAATCGGTCTCATGATGACGGATGACTTCTTCCGCGCCGGGATGAGGCTTCCCGGTGGCCTTCAGGTAAAAGGCATAGAACGGCTCGTCGCAAACGATCGTGTCGCCGCGGTTTCCCCACGAACGCATCATGGCGGTCGAAATGTTCCGCGGACCGGACCACATGGCGATCCGCAGTCCGTCGCGGCGGGCCAAGTGGGGCCCTTCCGAAGCGTGC
>RFHO01000407.1 GCA_003696385.1 Planctomycetota bacterium
CCGGTGGTTGAAGTGGGCCACAAACAGATCCACTCGCAGAGCACGCCGCAACGCCGCGAACAGCCGCAGCATGGCGACGCTGTCCGGGCCCCCGGAGACCGCCAGCAGCAGGCGGCAGTCCATCAGATCGAGTTCCGCGCACGCATGCTGAAGACGTTCGCGGAGCATCGGGAACAGCGGGCTGTCACCGGGGCAATCGGTCGCCGTGCGACGTGTCGAACACCTGTCTGAGGAAGCGGTTTCAAACGCGGACGATGCGTCCCGTGGCGATGCTTTTGGCTTCGGCATGGCACATCTTCAAGGCTGCCAGCGCGGTTTCCCCCGACAGCACCGGCGAGGGACGCTGGTTGGTGAGGGCGTTGACGACTTCCTGTAGTTCGGCGGTGAACGCCGCGCACCACTCCTGCCCGCCTTTCAGCTTGGGCTGTCGCACTTTGCCTTTGTTGTCGATGGCGGTCAGCGGACGGTCGACGACCCATTGCCCACCCAGGGTGCCGGCGCTGTACAGCAGGGTCGCTTCTTCGAAATACAGCTCGAAACCGTGAGCGAACTCCAGTCCGCGGGCGGCTATGCCGCCGCTGACACAACTGACCGCCAGGTCGGCCTCGTTGTCGTAAACGTAGAGCGTGTGCACGTGGTTGACGAGCCCGTCGGCCAGCACGCCCCGCGCCAAAAGCCGGTCGGGAATCCCGCAGGTGACGGCGATGAAATGGTTGTCATGAATGTGCAGATCAATGCCCCAGCCGCCGAGCTTGCGGAAATCGGACATGTCGGCGGACCAGTCCGGTGGCGTGATGACGCGGCGGAAGTGCGCGGCACGCAGCGCGCCGAACCGCCCTTTTTCGAGACTTTCACGCACGTATGCAAATTCGGGGAAGAATGGCAGCACGTGGCCGACGAACAACCGCCGCCGGCATTGCTCGGCGGTGCGGACCATGCGTTGGGCATCCTTGATGTCGATGGCGATGGGCTTTTCGACCAGCACGTGTTTGCCGGCCTTCAACGCTGCAATCGCCATCTCGGCGTGCTGGTCGGTGGGCAGGCAGATGTCGACCAGGTCGATGTCCGGATCGTTCAGCAGGTCCGCGGCGTCGCTGTACCGTTTGAAGCTGCTCAGATCGTTCAGACCGCCGCGCGGTCCGAAGTTGCCTTGAATACTTCTCCAGTCCCCTTCCAGCTTCTGCGGGTTGCGGGTGCAGATGGCGGTGACGGCTGCATGCTTCAGCTTCCGGCCTGCCGGTCGGCGTCGCCCGGTCTTCGGATCCGGGACCATCCGCACGGCGGCTTCGAAGTGCGTCATCCCCATGAAACCGATGCCGAGAATCCCGATCCGGATCATCGCCTCGTTCCTTTCCGTTTCGTCGGTCGTTCCAGGTGCAGGTGCGGAGCAGAAGGGCAATCGGGCCGTGCCGGTTCGTGGTTTCCGCGATCACCGCGGCGGGAATCCGCTCGCCGGGACGCTCGGCGGCCCAAGGACATCAACCGATTTCAACGCCACGGGAACGTTTCGCCGCTGAGGCGTTCGAACGCTTCGATGTACTTGTCGCGCGTCTTCCGGACGACTTCCGGCGGCAGCGGCGGAGGTGGGCTGTTGCGATCCCAGCCGGTGGTCAACAGATAGTCGCGGACGAACTGTTTGTCGAACGATGGGGGACTGGTTCCCGGTTGGTAGCGATCGGCCGGCCAGAATCGCGAACTGTCCGGCGTGAGCACTTCGTCGACCAGCAGAATCCGGTCGCCGATGCGGCCGAATTCAAATTTGGTATCGGCGATGATGATGCCGCGGGCGAGGGCGTGTTCGGCCGCCGTGCGATACAATTCGAGGCTGAGTTTGCGGAGTTGTTCAGCCACGTCACGGCCGACGATCTCCGCCATGGCATCGAATGTGATGTTCTCGTCGTGGCCGTGCTGCGCCTTGGTGGCCGGAGTGAAAATCGGTTCGGGCAGCCGGTCGCTCTGACGCAGCCCCGCCGGCAGCTCGATGCCGCATACGCGGCCGGTCGTCTGGTACTCTTTCCAGCCCGAGCCGGCCAGATAGCCGCGAACCACACACTCGACGGGAAACACATCCGCCCGCCGCACGATCATGCTCCGTCCCTCGAACGGGGCGCGATCCACACCGCTCGGCCAAGGCAAATCGTCCAGGTTCGTGCTCAACAGATGGTGCGGGACGTCCAGGCGTTCGAACCACATGCGGCTCAATTGGGTCAGCACGCGTCCCTTGTCCGGGATTCCGGTGGGCAGCACCCAGTCGAACGCACTGATGCGGTCCGTGGCGACGAACAACAGCCGATCGCCGAAGTCGTAGATGTCGCGGACCTTGCCGCGGCGCGCGGGGCGGTCGGGGAGGTGTGATTGGACGAACGCCTGACGGTTTTCGTTCATGCGACGGAGTTCCGATGTCGCAGCCGGCCCGGCAGTGGGGCGGTTCAGACGAGCTTCAGCTTGCCGACCTGTTCACAAAGGTACCGCTGCACATCACGCACCGAAACGATCCCGATCGGTGCCCCCTGGTCATTGACGACCGGCAGGTGCCGGTACCCACCGATGTCCATCTGCTGCAGGGCGACGGCGATCGGATCGTCGGCGGTGACTGCTTCGGGTCGCGGGGTCATGATCTCCTGCACCGGACGGTCCAGGCCGTCGGGCGGGTCGACCTTGTAAAGGATGTCACGCTCCGAAAGGATGCCCACCAACCGGCCGTCCTGCGTGACCAGAAGGCTGCCCACGTGGTGCTGGACCATCAGTTCGATGGCCTGGGCCACCGTGGCGTCCGGTCCAATGCACAGCGGACTGGGAGGGTGCAATTCGGACACCGCCGTCTGGCAGATGTGGCGTTCGATCACCGAGTCCTCGACTTCGAGCCCGGCGAGTGCCGTGCCGCACTCTTCGCAGTGATCGACGCCTTCGATGTTTTCGCTTCCGCAGGCCGGACAACGCATGGTGGCACTCCTGATGACGGACGCTTTGCCGTTTCGCCCGGACGTCGGAGCCGATGGCTTCGGATGTTGCGAACGCCATGACCGGCATCGGGGGCCGAGGGACGCGGCGGAGCAATACGACGGGAGGGACGCTGCGCGGTGCCGACGACGCGGTCGCCGCAACACGCGCCCCGCGACGGCTCCTGAGGACCGATGGTGGCTTTCGAACCATCCCCCTGACGGCATGTGCGTCGCGCCGCCCGTTCGGCTCCGTCAGTGCCGCGACGCCAGCGCTGCACGCGACGGCCCGCCCGCCGACGCGGCAGGTCATCGGACCTGTTCGTACCGCGGTGGGAGGCTCATTTCACTTCCCAGGTGTCGCCTTCGTTGAACAGAGCCACCAAGTCGCCGGGGCCTTTGGCAGCCACGGTCTGTTCCACTTGCTGATGGACCAGTTCATCATACGTCGGACGTTCGACGGCCCGCAGCACACCCATGGCCTCCGGCAACCCGTCGGCATGACGCATGCGCGCCAGCAGGAAGGCCAGCGTCGGTTCCGCGGCTTTTTCGTCATGGAACAACAGGTCGTCCTCGGAAATGCCCTGGCCCAGTTGGACGACCTCGATGCGATTGCCCTCCGAAACACGCAGCCCCTTGTCTCTGTTGCGTCCGAAGATCAACGGCTTGCCGTGCTCCAGATAGACCACGTTGTCCTCTTTCACCCCCTTTTTCGAGGCATATTCGAAGGCGCCGGAATTGAACACGTTGCAGTCCTGATAGACTTCGACGAACGCCGCTCCCTTGTGTTCCGCCGCGCGTTCCAGAACCATCATCAGATGCTTGATGTCCACGTCCACCGACCGGGCGACGAAGGTGGCTTCGCAACCCAGCACGACACTGAGCGGGTTCACCGGGTAGTCCACCGATCCGAACGGCGTGCTCTTGGTCCGCTTGCCAAACGGACTTGTGGGAGAGTACTGCCCCTTGGTCAATCCGTAGATCTGGTTGTTGAAGAGAATGATTTTCAGATCGACGTTGCGGCGGATGGCGTGCATGAGGTGGTTTCCGCCGATGGACAGTGCGTCTCCGTCGCCGGTGATCACCCACACCTTCAGGTCGGGTCGGCAGAGCTTCACGCCCGTCGCAATGGCCGGAGCGCGACCGTGAATGCCGTGCAGCCCGTACGTGTTCACATAGTAGGGAAAGCGGCTGGAGCAACCGATTCCCGAAACGAAGACGAACTTCTCGCGGGCGGTCCCCAACGTCGGAAGGACCTTCTTGACCTGTGCCAGGATCGAATAATCGCCGCATCGCGGGCACCAGCGGACTTCCTGATCGCTGGCAAAATCCTTCGGTGTCAGGACCGGCAGTTCGACGCTCATCGGTGATCGTCCCCAGCTGATGGTGCAATTTGCCGTGCGTGTCAGACGGGCTGCAGCTCGCCGACCAGTTCGTGAATCTTGTCGGTGATTTCGTGTACCAGGAACGGTTTGCCCTGGATCTTGTTCAATCCGTGCGCGTCCACCAGGAACCGCGAACGGAGCAGCAACCGCAGTTGTCCCGTGTTCAATTCCGGAACCAGGACGGTCTTGTATTGTTGCAGGATCTCTCCGAGATTCTTCGGGAACGGATTCAGGTAGCGCAGGTGGGCATGGGCGACTGCGAGTCCTTCGCGTTGACACTGTTCCACAGCAGTCCGCACGGAGCCGAACGTTCCGCCCCAGCTGACCACCAGCAAGTCGCCCTGTTCCGGACCGTGCACGTCCTGTTCGGGAATCACGTCGGCCAGCAGCGCCACTTTCTTGGCCCGGATTTCGGTCATCCGCTGATGGTTCTGAGGGTCATAGCAGACGTTCCCCGTTCCGTCTTCCTTTTCCAAGCCGCCCAACCGGTGCTCCAGCCCGGGCGTTCCCGGAATCGCCCATGGTCGCCGCAGGCGTTCGTCACGCAGGTACGGCAGAAACCGTCCGTCGTCGTTGGGGGCGGTGGGATGTTCGATCTTGATTTCCGGAAGCTCGTCCAAAGACGGGATTCGCCAGGGCTCGGCCCCGTTGGCGATGTAACCGTCCGAGAGCAATACGACGGGGACCATGGCTTCCACGGCCAGACGCATCGCTTCCTGGATCATCCAGAAGCAATCACCGGGGGTAGCAGCGGCGACGACTGGCAACGGGGCATCGCCGTTGCGGCCGAACATCACCAGCAATAGATCGGCCTGTTCCGTCTTGGTGGGCAGCCCCGTGCTCGGTCCTCCGCGCTGGACGTCGATGATCACCATCGGCAGCTCGGTCATCAGCCCCAGTCCCATGGCCTCGGCTTTCAGGCAGATCCCCGGGCCGCTGCTGCCGGTGACGGCCAGCTGACCGCTGAAGGCCGCTCCCACGACGGAGGACATGGCCGCGATTTCGTCCTCGGCCTGGAAAGTGATGACATTGAAATTCTTCAGCCGGGCCGCGCCATGCAGGATGTCGCTGGCCGGAGTGATGGGGTATCCGGCATAGAACACGGTCTTGCCCGTTGTGTGGGCGAGTGCCGCCAGACCGTAGGCGATCGCTTCGTTGCCGCTGATTTTGCGGTATCGGCCGGGGGGGAGCTTCGCCGGTGGCACGCGATAATGGACGGTGAACGCCTCGGTGGATTCACCGTAGTTCCAGCCGGCCTTCAGCGCCCGCAGGTTGGCTTCCAGGATGGCGGGACTCTTGGCGAACTTCTGTTTCGCCCAGTTGATCGTCGGGGTGGGATCCCGGTCGTAGAGCCAATAGACCAGTCCCAGTGCGAAAAAGTTCTTGCAGCGATCGGCTTCCTTGACGGACAGGCCCAGCCCCTTGACCGCGTCACGCGTCAGGCGGGTCATGGGGACTCGGAAGACGCGATAGGACGAGACGAACTTGGGATCGTCCAGCGGGTTGCTGTCATAGCCCGCTTTGCGCAGGTTGTTCGGCTCAAAGGCGTCCTCATTGACGATCAGTGTTCCGCCGCGTTTCAAATCGGCGATATTGGTCCGCAAGGCCGCCGGATTCATGGCGACGAGCGTGTCGACTTCATCCCCCGGCGTATAGATGTCGTGTGCCGAAAAGCACAACTGATAGCCGCTGACCCCGGCGGTGGTGCCTGCCGGAGCGCGAATCTCCGCAGGAAAGTCCGGCAAGGTGCTCACGTCATTGCCAAACGCCGCGGAGACGTTCGTCATCTGCATACCGGCGAGCTGCATGCCATCGCCGCTGTCTCCGGCGAATCGGACGACGACCGTCTCCAGTTCCTGGATGGGCTTGCGGCTGGTCTGCGGAATGACCTCCTCGGTGCTCATCTGTCGAAAGCTCCCGTCATGCAGAGGTGGGCTGTGGCGTGGAAGGGGCCGCAAGGCCGTTGTGGCTGGATGGTTCCGCACCGGAGATTCGATTGCGCAATCTCGGTCGGCGCGCAGGACTCGTGGCGGCTCACGCTCGGGCGCGCGAATCGGGAAACCGCCGGCCGCCGGCGCGGGAAAAACTCCGTTTCGCCGTCGGTCGAACGAACTCCTTTTCCCTTGACGCAGCGCCCGCTCGAGGCATGCGAGGCCACCAGGCCGCGACGGGCGAACGCCGGGCGAATCATCAAGCTCCTTCGGGCCGAGTCGGTATGGTCTGCTTCCACGGAGCGTGGTTGTACACTTCGCGCGGAAAATGCGACACCAAAAAATGCGTCACCGACTTCACGTCGACGACGCAACAGGTATTTCCTTCGGGGCAATGCGGTGCCCCGTTGCGTTCCACCACAGGCAACCGCCGGTAGCCCCCTTCGTGCATCAGCCGCAAGGCCGTCAACAAGCTGTCCTCGCGGGTCACGGTCTGGGGAGACGGCGTCATCAGGTCGCGGACCGGCTGCTCAGGGTCGCCCCGGCCGTGGAGCAGCTGCAGCCAATCCCTTTCGGTGACGATGCCCACCACGCGCCCGTTCTCGCACACGACCGCACTCCCATGGCGCGCGGCACGCATGGCTTCGGCGGCCTCGCGAGCAGTCGCCGACGGCGCCAGCACGGGCACCTGTCGCAGATCCAGGTCGCCGACTTTGGCGTTCTTCAGGGCAATCCAGAAGTCCATGATGCACCTTCGCGGCGCTCGCTGTCGGCTGTCAACGACGGACAGCCGCGTTTGGCCGACGCGGAACCCCGGCGCGAAAGAGCCGAACGTCGGGATAGATGAGCCGCTTGCAGCCAGCCGGGGGTATTCTTGCAACATCCGCCAGGTTTGCAAACACTGCCGTGCGCGATTTCGGCAGAGTTTTCCGACGCGGTCCGACCCGCGGTCGTTCTGCGCCGATCGAACTCCGGGATTGCAGCGGCGCCGTCGGCGGACCGCAGGCGGCAACCTCGTGAAACACGGGAAACCGCCGCTTTCCGAAAGCCTGTGATCATCGAGCACATCGCGCATGCGACGCGTTCTGATGCTGACGCCGACGCTCGACCGGTCGGGCGCCGAGCGTCAATTGACTCTGCTGGCCACACACCTTCCGCGCGACCGATTCGACGTGGAGGTCGTGGCGCTGGTGCGCGGAGGTCCGTACGAGGAACCTCTGCGCCGCCATGGTGTGCCGGTGACGGTGATCAGCAAACGCCACAAGTTCTCTCCGGCGGCGTGGCAGGCTCTCCGCCGTCTGTTGCGAGAGAAAAAACCGGACCTGTTGCACACCTGGCTGTTCACGGCGAATGCCTATGGCCGTTTGGCCTTGCCGGGGCTGCCGGGACCGCGACCGAAGGTGGTGGTCTGTGAGCGCTGTGTCGACACGTGGAAGGCCGCATGGCAAAAGGGGATGGACCGGCTGCTGGCCTCCTGGACCGATGCGCTGGTCGCCAACGCGCGCAGTGTCGCCGATTTCTATGCCGAAATCGTGCCCGCCCTGAAAGGGCGAATCCGTGTCATCCCGAATGCTTGGGCACCCGATTCGGTGTGGGAGGGGGCGTCCGTGGGAAACGCTCGCGCGATCCCGGACGGCGAACGGGGAACGGCGGACCTGCGAACGCAACTGGGGCTTTCCCCGGCGACGAGGTTGATCGGGGTCATCGGCCGACTCGCTGCCCAGAAGCGGGTGCGCGACCTGATCTGGGCTTTCGAGCTGTTGCGGCACGTCGTTCCCGATGTGGCTCTGGTGATCGCCGGTGACGGCCCCCAACGTGTCCGGTTGGAGCAGTTTGTCCGCAACGTGCGTTGCGCGAACGTGTTCTTTCTCGGCATGCGCGATGATGTTCCGCGGATCCTGCCTCAGCTCACCATGCTCTGGCAGGGGAGCGCTTTCGAAGGACAATCCAACGCCGTGCTGGAGGCAATGGCCGCTGGTGTCCCGGTCGTGGCCAGCGACATTCCGGCCAACCGCGAGCTGATTCAGCCGGACCGGACCGGTTGGCTGTTTCCACTGGGCGATTCCGCCGCGCTCGCCCGGCTGACCCGCGAGCTGCTCGAGCAGCCCGACCGACTGCAACAGGTTGCTCGACGGGCGGCCCAATACGTACGCCAGGAACACTCCCTGGACGCCATGGTGGCGGCCTATGTGCGGCTGTACGAAGAGCTGACCGAGAAATGACCGCGCGGGCGTTTGGACCGTCCGGTCCGCGACGGCCGCTCCGGCTGGCTTTGGGCTCGGATGCGGGGATCGAGAGAAGGGCGGGATGCGTCCGGGCCGGGACCTTCTCGGCAGATCGGCGTTCACCGACACGCCGGCCATTGTGTGGACAATCCTTCGGCATCCCATATCATTCGCTGCGGCAAGAACGCCGGTGGTGATTTCCGGGTCCGGGACGTAGCTCAGCTTGGCTAGAGCGCCTGCTTTGGGAGCAGGAGGTCGCTGGTTCAAATCCAGTCGTCCCGACTTTCCCCTCTTGCGGTCCTCCCTCGCCGGCACTTCGGCTCTGCCTCTTCACATGGAGGCTTTGCCGGACTCGCTTGTTTCCGTGCCGCGCTCCCGGAAGAGGCGATCTGTCCGGTGGAAGAGGCGGATCGGCTTGGCGTCCAGGCGGACGCTCCGCCTGCGCGGGCGGCTCGATGAGTGGTGCGATCCGTGTCCTGCGGGCAACGCCACGCGCGCGACTCGCCCCCATGTCGGCCCGAGACACATCGATGGGCGATCACTCTCCTTCGTGCGGTCACCACAGCCGCGCCGCGCAGCAACGGACATCCGCGCCGACGGGCGATGAGCCGGGCATCCCTTCCCGCTACCATTGGATCGTTCCGGCGGAAACGCGGCAGAAGGCCGAAGAGCTGAGGGACGCGATCCTGGGGGATCGAGTTCGTCCGGGAGCGCGTCTGGCGGCATTGCTCGCCGACGGCCAGCCGAGCGGGTTGTCGGTGGAGAGCCTGCTCGAATTGCTGCTGCGAACCAAGCAACCGCAGATCTTTGCCGAATCGGCAGTCCGGGGCGATGGCAGCGACTGGACGGCGGCGGAACTGTCCATCCTCGGCGACATCGGCTGCTCCATGCCGGTGACCATCTACGACGACGGCCACCACACGGCGCCTCAGGTCCATCAACCGCCTTTCCCGGGGCACCTGATGTTCATTCCCGGAGCGTTGCTGACCAACGGCTTCGGGATCGAGCCGCCGGATCTCGCGGAGGTTGCGCCGCACGGGAGCCTCGACCCCGAAGCCTACTACGGCCTTTACCGGCGGCGGCTCGTGCCGATCCTCACCGAGATCGATCGCGCCGCAGCCGCACGGCACGTTCGTGCCGTGGTCACCGTGCCGGGGATCGGCTGCGGCCTTTTCGCCGGCCGTTTCCGCGGCACGCTGGGCGTTTTGTTCGGACAGACACTCCTGAGGTTGCTCCGCGAATACGGGCAGCGATGGCCGGCAATTCGCCTGGTCCACTTCGACCCCTACGACGAAGGCGACAACGAGGCGCATCGAATCGGCGCGCACCTGACGTTCCGCATCCGTCCGCTGGCCAGGGGTGTGGGATGCCCACAGCTCAGCCGTGTCCAGGCATTCGACGAGGACGGCGCCGGGCTGGATGGCTGCTTCCTCTTCAGTCTGGTGGCGTGGGACCACGTCTCCTGGCCGGGCAATGACTTCTATCTCGGCAGCCGCGCCACGGACGACGGTGTGAAAGCGGCCGCGACCGACAGCATGTGGGCCATCACCGGCGTGGAAGGCCGCTACGACACGCAACGCTTTCAATACTGCCCACCGGAGCCGCATCGCTGCTGGCTTTCGGTCATCGATGCGTTGGGAGTCAGGTTGCGGGTGCAGGGCAACGTCTGCGTGGTGCCGTGAACACGCTCGCGTTGCATCGGTGGCGAGTCCAACCCGCGGCGACGCCTGGACAGGAATCGTGCCGGGGAAAGTCTCCCAACTTCGCATGTCGGTATCGGAACAACATCCATCAAAATGGGCTATGAACCCCGAATTATTGAAGGAATATGCCCATTCCGTGTCCCAAGTGGGACTCCCTCTTGGTACCATGCGTTTGTCCGGGATGTCTTGAAATC
>RFHO01000408.1 GCA_003696385.1 Planctomycetota bacterium
GATTGCCGCGCCTGAAGCGGGTGATCTTTTACGGGCCGGACTACGGCGACGAGACGATCGCTGTACTGATCCAGATTCCCACGCTGGAGCTGGTCGACCTGCAGAACACGTCGACGACGGACGAGGGCGTCAGGAAGCTGACGGCCCTGAAGAATCTGCGGGCGCTGCGTCTGCGGCGGACGAACATCACCGACGCGGCGATGGAGTACGTCTCACAGTTCCCGAACCTGGTGGAACTGGACATCCGCTTCACGAACATCACCGATGCGGCCATGCCCGCCGTGGCCCGATGCCCCAAGCTGCGTGTGCTCAAACTGCAGGCGACGCAGGTCACCGATGCGGGACTGGAACCGTTGCAGGCGCTGAAAAACCTGCAGGTACTCAACCTCTGGGGCGCGAACTTCACCGACAAGGCGTTCGAATACCTCGAGGTACACCACGGCCTGCGGCAACTGGAAATGGACGATACCGGCATCACCGACGCCGGACTGGCTGCGCTGAAAAACTTCCCCGAACTGGAAGCCCTGCACCTGCGGCGGACGCTGGTGACCAATGAGGGCATTCCGCACATCGTCCAGTGCAAGAAACTCAAACGCCTGCTGCTGCGAGCGGCCGTGATCGACGACGAAGGTGTCAAGCAGCTCGCCCAGTTGAAGGAACTGGAAGTCCTGGACCTGATGGAAACCGCGGTCTCCGACGAAGGTGTCGCAGCACTCACCGCCTTGCCGAAGCTGCGTGAGCTGAATCTGCACGGCACTCAGGTCAGCGACGCCGGACTGGAACACCTGGCCAAAATCAAGACGCTCCGCCGCGTCGACGTGGCGGAATCGAACTGCACCGAGGAAGGCGTTCAGAAGCTCCGCCAGGCGTTGCCCGAGTGCGAAGTGATCATCGAAGCCCTCTGAGCGTCCCGGGGCTCACCGTTCCCCGGTCGGTTCGCGCGGCTCTCGCGGCACTTCTCCCTCTCCGTCGGGATGACACTCCGTCACCATACTTTCGAACGCGCCGCGGTGGCACTGGGTGATCACGCGCTGGCCGGGTTTCACGTCTCCGGCATCCGTGATCACCCGCCCCGACGGGACGTGCCGGGTGACGGTATATCCGCGGGCAAGCACGTTGAGCGGGCTGAGCGCCCGCAGCGAGGCCGCGATGGCGGACAGTTGCTGCCGGGCCTCCGAAACCCTCAGCCGGGCGGCACGGCGCAGCCGTTCGGCCAGCTCGTCGACGCGGATTTCCCACTCGTGAACCGCTGACAGCGGATCGGCCAGCGGGCGGCGACGCGCCAGCGCTTCCAGCCGCGTCCGCGCATACCGGGCACGCGTACGCAAGGCCGCCGACAACCGCTGCGCCACCTGACGCAGATGCGTGCGGATCTCTTCCCGGTCGGGCACGACGCGTTCGCCCGCCTCACTGGGAGTCAGGGCGCGCTGATCGGCCACCAGGTCAGCGATCGTCACGTCGATTTCGTGACCGACTGCGGAAACGACGGGAATCGGACACTCGAAAATCGCGCGGGCGACGACCTCCTCGTTGAAAGCCCAAAGATCCTCCAGGCTTCCACCGCCCCGGCCGGTGATGATCACGTCGATGTCCTGCCACCGGCCCACCATCCGGATGGCCGCCGCGATTTCCCGCGCGGCGCCTTCGCCCTGCACCGGAACGGGGACGATCAACACGTCGACCGCCGGCCAGCGACGCTTGATCACCTGCAGCATGTCGCGGACGGCCGCGCCTTTCGGGCTGGTGATGATCGCGATTCTGCGTGGAAACCGCGGCAGCGGTTTCTTGTGACGGGCATCGAACAGGCCCTCCCGTCTGAGCTTTTGCTCCAGCTGCCGGAATGCCAGCTCCAGCGGACCGATGCCGTGTGGCGTCAGCTCCCGCACGATGAGCTGGTACGATCCCCGCGGGGCGTAGACGTCGATCCCGCCGGCGGCAATCACCCGCAAGCCGTCGCGCAGTTCGAACTTGATCCGCCAGGCCGTGCTCCGCCAGATCACCCCCCGGATCTGTGCATGGTCGTCCTTCAGCGTGAAATAGACGTGCCCGGAAGCCGCCCGCGTCACGTTCGACAGCTCGCCCACCACCCACACCTCCGGGAACGCCGTCTCCAGCGTTCCCTTGATCAGTTCCGTCAACTCGGTGACGGTCAAGATCGGTGCCCGTGGCGTCGCTGCGCCGCCCGGTCCGCGTCGCTCGACTGAATCCATGAGCCCGCTCTGCCCCTCTTCCGACCCCACCGCCACACTGTCCGTGCCCTTGCGCCAAACACGCCGCACGTCGTTGTAACGGCTCATCGCCCCCCCACCCGCGGTCGGATTGTTGCACATCACTCGACGGAACGGAACGCCCCGCACCGCCGGCGAACGTCGCACGCCGCTTTCCCGTCCGGCTTCCTTTCCCCTCCCAGGAGGCTCGGACCGAAAGCCCGCACGCGGTTCTCGCGTCCGCCGGCTGTTGCCGCACGGCGTCGTCGGGCGGCGGTTACTTGAAATGTCGGTCGCAGGCGTTTAAATGAAGCCCCACACGACGTGATCCAGCCCGCCGGGGGCCTCTCGGACACACGATTGCAATGGCTACATCTGAAGGAACAAGGAAAGGGACCAGACCATGTGGAAGAACACCGTGTTGAAGAGCCTGTTCACCGGGCTCGCCCTGGCAAGTCTCTCAATGTGGACCATCGGTTGCCCCGGCAACTCGGGTGGTGGTAGCGGGGATTCGGGTACCGGCGGCGGTGCAACGACCACGCCGTCGACCGATCTGGGTAGCGGCAGCTCCGAAGCGGGCTCCACCACCGGCGGTGGTACCGAGGTGCCTCAGCCGTCGGAACAGCCCGCCGAAAAGCCCGCCGAGAAACCTGCCGAAAAGCCCGCTGAGAAAAAGGCTGAAAAGCCGGCCGAGAAGAAGGACGGCTGAGCCGACTCTTTCGAACGGTCGCGTTCGGCAGTCTGACGGCATGTGCGTGCCGCAGAACCTTTTCGCCGCAGTGGTCCCCGTTGGCCTCTGCGGCGTTTTTCGTTTGGTCCGCCGGTGGGCGCATCCGCCGGATTGCCTTCCACCATGGACGGGAAACACGGCGCACGGCGTGCCCCGGTCGGATCGCTCTCCGCCGGCGCTGCCGCGGCCGTTTCGTCCCGTCTTGACAGCTCGACCGCGGCGGCGACGATTCGACGTGATGTACCAGGACGGGTAGACACCGAGCGGTTCGGGCATGAAAACCATCACGTACCCCCAACCGCAGACCCTGCGGCAGATTCCGGACGCGCTTGCCGACCATTCCGGCTTTTCCGAAGTCGTGGCGGCACTGCGCGCCGGGCGAAGCGGGGTGATCGAGGGCACGTGGGGCTCCGCTGCCGCGGCCGCCGTCGCCGCCCTGACGCGGGAAGGCTGGCCGTGGCTGATCGTGCTGCCGCGAGTGGCGGACGTCGAAGCCTTCGCCCAGGATCTGAGCGAATTCACCGGTACCGAGCCACTCGTCTTTCCCGCGTGGGATCTGCTGCCCACGACGACCGAAGGCGACGCGGTATTTGGCCAGCGGCTGCGCGTGCTGCGTGCCCTGAGCGACACGTGCGAGGCAGCCTGCGTCGTCGCGCCGATCGCCGCGCTGCTGGCGCCTGTTCCGTCACCCGAGGCGGTGGCCGCCGCCAGCCGCACGATTCGCGTCGGTCAGACGTTGCCGATGCACGATTTCCTCCACTGGCTCGAGGAACGGCGACTGGAACGGGTTCCGGGCGTCGCCTTGCCGGGAGAATTCGCCGTCCGCGGTGGCATCGTCGACGTGTTTCCGCCCGGCGCCGATGCACCGGTCCGAATGGAATGGTTCGACGACGAAGTCGAATCGATTCGTGAATTCGACGTCGAGACGCAGCGGACCACCGCGCGGCGGGACGCAGTCACGCTGACGGTGTTCGCCGAGGCCACGGCGGCGGTGCGAACTCCCGAACCACGCGGCGGACGTTCGCGGTTCCCACTTCCGGGCGGGGCCTCTCTGCTGCAGTGGCTGCCGTCGGAAACGCGTGTGGCCATCTGCGAATTGACCGACGTGGTCAGCGAAGGCAAGCAGTACCTGCAGCGGCTCGACGATCCGATCGGATTGTTTTCGGTCGGTGCGGTGCTCGAACAGCTCTCCGCTCGTCCGTCGGTCACGCTGGCCCCGATCGCCCCGGACAGCGTCGAAACCACCTGCCGGCTGCAGGTCGCACAGCTCGAACGCCTGGTCGGTCCGCGCCATTTCGCTCTGCAGGAGTTGGCGCGGACGCTGGACCGTGACGAGCGGGTCCTGCTGGTCTGCCACAACACCGGAGAGCAGCAACGGCTGGCGGAGTTGATCGGCGAGCCGGAGCTGAAACTGGCCGATCGGGTGCGGCTGTGCGTCGGCACGATTTCTCGTGGATTCCGGCTGATCTCGCGGCGGCTGCTGGTGATCAGCGATCACGAGCTGTTCGGGCGGAACGAAGCGGTGCGGGCGCGCCAACGCCGGCAATCCAGCATCCGCGGCCGCGCGATCGACAGTTTCCTCGAGTTGAACGAGGGTGACTATGTGGTGCACGTGGCGCACGGCATCGCCCGCTACCGCGGTCTGAAACTGATGGACCGGGACGGCCATCGCGAAGAGCACCTGGTGCTGGAATTTCGCGACGGCGTGCTGGCATACGTTCCGATTTCGTCCATCGACCTGGTGCAGAAGTACGTCGGTTCGAAAGCGCAGCCCACGCTGTCGAAGTACGGCGGCACGCAGTGGTCCAGGAAAAAGGAACACGTCGCGCGTGCCGTCACCGACCTGGCCGCGGACATGATCCGCATGCAGGCGGTACGGCACGCCGGATCGGGCACGGCCTTCCCGCCGGACTCCAGGTGGCAACAGGAATTCGAAGCGGCGTTCCCCTTCGAAGTCACGCCCGACCAACAGGAGGCCATCCAAGCCTGCAAGCAGGACCTGCAACAACCGCGCCCGATGGACCGCCTGATCTGCGGTGACGTGGGCTTCGGAAAGACCGAAGTCGCTCTGCGGGCCGCCTTCAAGGTCGTGGATGCCGGCTATCAGGTCGCCGTACTCGTCCCCACCACCGTGCTGGCCGAGCAGCACTATCGGACCTTCTCGGAACGGATGGCCGAGTTCCCCATCGAGATCGCTTCGCTCTCGCGGCTGAAATCCCGCGGCGAACAGCAGCAGATTCTCGAACGCCTGGCCGATGGTTCGATCGACATCGTGATCGGCACGCACCGCCTGATCCAGCCCGACGTCCGCTTCCGCAAACTCGGGCTGTTGATCATCGACGAAGAACAGCGGTTCGGCGTCGAAGCCAAGGAAGCGCTCAAACGCCTGCGAACCGAAGTCGACGTCCTCACGCTCAGTGCCACCCCCATTCCCCGCACGCTGCACATGGCCCTGCTGGGCATTCGCGACATCTCGAGTCTGCAGACGCCACCCCGGGACCGGCTGGCCATCGCCACCTACGTCTGCCGCTTCGATGAAGACCTGATCCGCCACGCGATCATCCGTGAACTGAACCGCGGCGGTCAGGTCTACTTCGTCCACAACCGCGTCTACAACATCGAAGACATCGCACGCACCCTGCGAGGGATCGTCCCCGAAGCCACCATCGACGTCGCCCACGGCCAGATGCGCCCCCACGAACTGGAATCGGCCATGCTCCGCTTCATCGGCGGACGGACCGACGTGCTGGTCTGCACGACGATCATCGAAAGCGGCGTCGACATCCCCAATGCCAATACGATGTTCATCCATTGCGCCGACCAGTTCGGGCTGGCCGACCTGCATCAGCTGCGCGGCCGCGTCGGACGATACCGGCACCGGGCCTACTGCTACCTGCTCCTCGAAAAGGACCGTCCCGTCACCCCCACGGCCGCCAGGAGACTGCGGGCGATCGAAGAATTCAGCGAGCTGGGAGCCGGGTTCAAGATCGCCATGCGGGACCTGGAAATCCGCGGCGCCGGCAACCTGTTGGGAACCGAACAGAGCGGGCACATCGCCGCAGTCGGCTATGAGCTGTACTGCCAGTTGCTCGAAAACGCCGTCCGGCGACTGCTCAGAAAACCACCCCGCGACTTCTTTCGCGTTCAGGTCGACCTGCCGCTGCAGACGTTCATTCCCGACGCTTACATTCCGGTCCCCAAACACAAACTGGAGATCTATCGCAAGCTGTCCCAGGTCACCGCACTCGCCCAACTCGCCGAACTGCGTGACGAACTCCAGGACCGTTACGGCCCGCCGCCGCCCCCCGTCGACGAACTGCTCACATTCAAGCACATCCAGCTTCTGGGCCGTCACTGGCGGATCGCCCGCATCGCCCGCGAAGACGCCTATCTCGCCTTCACGTACCGCGATCCAGGCAAAATGAGCGAACTGCGCAAACGCTGCGGATCGCGACTCCGAATCGCCGACCATCAGACCGCATACCTTGTGCTGCCCGGCGCCGATTCGCCGATATCCGAAGTGGTCGACGAGCTGAAATCCGTGTTGCGAATCGGCTGATCCGGCTCCTATACTCCTCGCTCACCGCGTGCTCCGACAGCCGGACGCAACCGCGCACGTGGGCCGGACCGCCGTCCGCCCCACACGCCAGTCGCCGTCGTGCTTGCGAAGGCCCCATGCCCGGAGCAAGAAGCCTTCCGCTCGATCGGACACCGTCAGGCGAGCCGCCGGTCCCGTTCCCGTTCCCCGCAAACACGTCGCCAGCATCGACACGGACGTCAACTCCGCCGATGACCAAAGGATGTGGTCATGCCCTTGCCCCCGTTTCGTGATCACGCCCGGGCGATCCTTGCGAGGCTTCGCCTGCCCGTTTCGCCAGGTGGTGCGCCGTCGGCGGGGTTGCTGGTCTTGGGGCTCGTCTGCGTCGTTGCGGCCGCCGGTTGCGAATCGACACGAAGCGTCAAGGTCGACAATCCCGTTCTCGGGCCGCCTCCACCACGCATCCGTTTGAACGAAAGCGAGGCGGCGCCTCCTGATCCACAGGCTGCCGCAGCACGTGCCGATCACGACGACGTCAGCGGCATGGTCATGCTCCAGGACACCGGCGACAGCGGCCGCCGCGCGTCCTCCCGGACCGATGAAGGCCCGCATCACGATGACGCCGTCCGACCGATTCAGGCGCTGACACCGGGCGTGCTGAATCAGCTCGACCTGACCGGCCACGAAGTCGTGGCGCTGGTCAACGGCAACCCGATCTTCGTCTCCGAAATTCTCGACTACTACAGCAGGAATCTCGAACAGCTCCGCCGCGAGGCACCGCCCGAACAGTACATTCGACTGCGAAACCAGCTCCTCAAACGCGACCTGCCCCAGGTGATCGAAACGCGCCTGCTGGTCGACCTGTTCAAACAGCGTCTGAAACCGGAACAGCTCGAGCACGTCCGTGGCATCCTGATCAACGAGTTCGAAAAGGAAATCGCCCGGCTGCAGAAAGAAATGGACGCGAAGTCCCGGGCCGAGCTGATGCGGAAGCTCGAAGAACAGGGCACGACTCTCGACGCTTTGCAGGAAACCTTCATCAATCGCCACCTGGCCACCGAATACCTGCGGTCCCAGACCAAGTTCCGCACGCACTTTCCGCGCGAAGAGCTGCTGGCCTACTACCGCGAACACATCGACGAGTTCCGCATCGAAGGCCGCGTGCGCTGGCAGCAGATCGTCATCGACTTCGAAAAACACGGCGGCCGCGAAGGGGCATGGGACGTCTTTCGGAAAGTCGCGGAAGCACTGCGGGCCGGCGAAGACTTCGGCGACGTCGCCAGACAGTACTCCGACGGGGCCACCGCCGCCAAAGGCGGTCTGTGGGACTGGACACGCCAGGGCAGCCTGAGCAACAAGGACGTCGAAAAAGCACTGTTCGAATTGCCCGTCGGCACCGTCAGCCAGGAATTCATCAGCGACAAGAACATCCAGATCGTCCGCGTGCTGGAACGGATCGAGCCGTCGGTGCGTCCCTTCGAGGAAGTCCAGGACGAAATCCGCAAGAAGCTGATGGACGAACACCGCCGCCAGGCCCTGCAGGCCAAACTCGAAGAACTCAAGGCGCAGGCCGACATCGTGACCATCTTCGACGACCTCCAGGCGGGCTCCTGAACGACACCCGGGTTGGTCCGCCTGCCGACGCCGCGTACGATGCGGGCGACACGACGCCGCGACGGACCGGCCCACCGCGGCCGATCACGCACCGGGTGCCACCGCCGCAGGCACGCCGTGAGGACCGACCGATGTCATCCGCCCGCTTGCAAGACTTCACCCGCCACTACCGGGACCGGACGCCGATCGGCCGTCCCGTCGCGATTCCCAGCTGGATCGTCTCGGTCGCGCTGCACGGAACGCTGCTGATCGTCCTGGCCACCACGATGAAGAGCTGCGGCAGCGGCGTGCCCGGTGCCGCGGAAGGCCAGTTCCGCGAAGTCGGCATCTACATCGACGCCCCGGAACAGCAGCCGAACGAACAGCAGCCCCCCGCCGAACCAACGCCGCAGACCGAACCGCCCTCTGCCCTGGCGACCAGCGCCGACCCGATCGTCGACACGGCCCGCCAGGTTCAGGACACCGCGTCGGACGTCCAGGACCTGCTCGACATCCCGGACACCCAAGAACCGTTGCTGGGCATTGGCGGAGCCCTCCCGACCGGAACCGCCGACACCACCTCCCCGCTGGCCGTTGCCGACAGCGTCCGCGGCGGTTCCGCCGGTGCGGGACAGCCCTTTCCCGTCGGACAGGGCCAGACGCCGTTTTTCGGCATCCGTGATTCCGGAACGCGATTCGTCTATGTGGTGGACAAGTCGGGCAGCATGAGCAAGCACGGCGCGATGCGGATGGCCAAGGCAGAATTGCTCGCCAGCCTCAAGACACTCGACGCCACCCAGCAATTCCAGATCATCTTCTATTCCAACCATCCGGTGGTGATGAGCACTCCGCGCGGCGGCTCGGAACTGCTCTGGGCCACCGACATCAACAAGACCCTGGCGCAGCAGTTCGTCGCCGGCGTCCAGCCCGACGGGGGCACGGACCACATGCCCGCACTGATCCGTGCCCTGAAACTCAACCCCGATGTCGTCTTCTTCCTCACCGACGCCGAAGAGCCCCGGCTCAGCAGCGGCCAACTGGATCGCATCCGACGGCTCAACGGAAGTCGCGCCCGCATCCACTGCATCGAATTCGGCACCGGACCGAAGCTGGGCAACGTCGAAAACTTCCTGCAGAAACTGGCCCGCGAAAACGGCGGAAGCTACCGTTACCACGATATCACCCGGTTCGCCCGGCGCTGAACGATCGCCCTCGATCGGCCCGCCGTATTTCTCACGGGATGCCGGTCTGCCGCGTCGGTCCCTGCACGGCCCGCGATGACCGACCGCTCGCCCAAGCCATCGGCCGCCAGCCGATCCCACGGTGCCCGTCGCCCCGGTTTCTGCGGCGGGACGTATCGGTCACCGCGACGCTGCTCCGAAAGGCTCGACCCCGCGATGGATTCGCAATCGCCGCACTGCCCGACCTGGACACGCTTCGCCGAACTGGCCCACACCGCACGCCTGGTCCCGGTCTATCGCCAGTTGCTTTCCGATACATTGACCCCGGTCGAAGCCTTCTGCCTGGTCCGGCGGGGCGAGCACGCATTTCTGTTCGAAAGCGTGGTCGGCGGGGAACGCATCGGTCGCTACAGCTTCCTGGGCAGCGGGCCATTCCTCGAACTGACCGCGTACGGCGACCAGGTCACCATCCGCCGTGGCGGGGACATCGAACGGCATGGTTCGGCCAATCCGCTGCACGACCTGCAGCGGCTGCTGGACGAGTATCCCGCGGCGGTCCTTCCCGGCCTGCCCCGTTTCTGCGGCGGCGCAGTGGGTTACGCCGGTTACGACGTCGTCCGCTACAGTGAGCCGCTGCCGCACCCGCCGCCGGACGATCGCCACCTGCCCGACCTGGCCTTCGCCTTCTACGACCGCATGGTGATCTTCGACCACATCAACAAGACCGTCCTGGTCGTCGCGTACGCCGACACGTCCCGCGGCGATCTGCGCAGCGAGTACCGGCGGGCCGCACGACGCGTGGACGAACTGTGCGAAAAGCTCCGCGAATCACCGCCGGACCTGCGACTGTGCGACATCGACCTGTCGACCGAACCGGACATCCCGTTCCGTTCCGACTTCACGCAGCAAGAATTCGAAGCCGCGGTCGAACGCTGCAAGGAGTACATCCGCGCCGGCGACATTTTTCAGGTCGTCATTAGCCAGCGACTGCAACTGGAAACCAGCGCGACCCCGCTGGATGTGTACCGCGCGCTGCGCGTGGTCAATCCCAGCCCCTTCATGTTCCTGCTTTCGATGCCGCAGGTGGATCTGGTGGGCAGTTCGCCCGAGATCATGGTCCGCGTCGAAGACGGCCGGATCACCATCCGGCCACTGGCGGGCACACGACGGCGGGGCCGCGACGAAGACGAAGACCGCCGCCTGGCCGAAGAACTGCTGGCCGACCCCAAGGAACGGGCCGAACACGTGATGCTGGTCGATCTGGCCCGCAACGACGTCGGCCGCGTTGCCGAATTCGGCTCCGTCACACTCAGCGACCTGATGGTCGTCGAACGCTACAGCCACGTGATGCACATCACGTCCAACGTCCAGGGGCGTCTGCGAAAGGGGCTGACGGCGCTGGACGCCCTGCAGGCCGGCCTGCCGGCCGGCACCGTCTCCGGAGCCCCCAAAGTGCGGGCGATGCAGATCATCGACGAACTGGAAAAACACCGCCGCGGGCCGTACGCCGGAGCCGTCGGCTACGTCGATTTCACCGGCCACATGGACACCTGCATCGCGCTGCGGACCGTCGTCATGCAGGGCAACACCGCCTACGTCCAGGCCGGCGCCGGCATCGTCGCCGACAGCATTCCCACTAACGAATACCACGAAACGCTCAACAAGGCCAAAGGGCTGCTGAAGGCCATCCAGATCGCCGAACGCCAGATCCATCCGTCCTGAGCCGCCACCGGCACCGCGCCTCCGTGGCAGCGCGTGCCTTCGGCCCTTCTGTGCCCGCCGACACCATTGGATCTGCAGCGCTCCCGAAAGCGGCGCACAAAAAAGCGACCCGGTGCAGAACCGAGCCGCTGAGTACGCATCCGGCGAGCGGCAGCGGGACGTGGATGATCCGGTTGGCTCGCCACGAACGGCAGCAGAGCTTCAGTTTTCGAACACGCCCTTGGTGATGAAGCGGCCCAGGAACGGACCGCTGTAGACGGCGGCCGGCCCCAGCTCCACCGTGCTGTCGCTGTAACCGTGCAGGTCACTGTCGCTCCCCGCCGGGACGGGGTGGCCCGGATTCAGGAAGCCGTCGCCGTTCTTGTCGCCGATCTGTTTCACGCTGCCGTCGGCCATCAGGATGTTCACGTGCCGACTGCTGCCGGTGCCGTGCCAGGCGTACCAGTCACGCGTATCCTGCAACCACAGTTTCCCGTCGGCGCCGGGCTGCCCCGGAGTCTGTTCGTCCGGGAGCTTGGCCGGCACGGCCTTCTTCACGTCCGTTCCCGCCGGCATCAGGACCAGCTTGCTGCCGTCCCACGCCGCCGGGCCGTCGTTCATCGTTTCGGCCAGCCGCGCACCGGCTTCCAGAAAACCCGGAATGTCATGGGTCAGCACGGCTTCGTCGAGGTCCCCCGGTGCGGCACAACCCAGCAGCGGAATGATGCTGGACGTCAGGCCCGACTGATCGATGCGCTGTTGCGTCAGGGGGCCGACCGTACCGGCGACGCCCTTCAAGCCGGCGACCGTGACGATGTTCCCGTTGCCGTCGTGGGTCGTCTTCGGGTCGGAACGACACAGATACCAGCTCGCGGCGTAGTTCGTGCCATAGCCGTCCTGCAGCAGTTGCCGTACGGCTTCGATTCGATCGGGCGTGCCGGCGTTCGCACTGGTCCACGTGGCGCAACGGCCGGCCTTCAACCGCGACTCGGACACGCCGTCCTTGTCGCTGGTATTGGTGCTTCCGATGAAGTCGTTGATCTTCTCGACACCCCGCAGGGGTGAGGATGGGCAGAGCATCTCCTGCGGGCGAATGCCCGAATTGACCAGATCGGCCACCCATCCGTATGTGTCCGGGCATCCGTCGCGCCGCCAGTCGTACGCGCCGGTGCAGAACCGATGCGATGGGTCCCGCTCCGCGAAGGCGTGCAATCCGATGCCGAAGTTCTTCAGGTTGTTGCGACACTGCACCGACCGGGCGGCCTCGCGAGCCGCGTTGATCGCCGGCAACAGCAGGGCGATCAGAATGGCGATCACCGCAATCACGGCCAAAAGCTCGATCAGCGTGAACCCGGACCGCCGAGACCGCCGGCACGCCCGATTCCGCACACAGCTCATCGGATACCGCTGAACACCACAACGTCGCGTCTTTGTCGACGCATTCCACCATCGTTTCGCCGTTTTCATGACTTCCTCCCAGATTTGCGCTCGCAATGCGGGACGGCTGCGGCGCCGATCGCCGCCATGCCACCGTCCTGCCTGTCCTTTCGCATCCGACAACGACCTCCCTGTTTCCCACGCACGCGACGTCCATCCGTTTCTCTCGACTCGTCACATCGCCCGATTCGCCCGTCCGATCCGCCTCGGCAACCGCGCGTCGCGAGATCGCCACCACTGTGAAGGACGAGCTGCTCGGGCCGGGCATCACCTCCTTTCCGCATTCACGTTGGTTCCAGCTCTGACAGGACCCACCGGACCTCCAGCCCGCGGACCGTTCGGTTACCGTGCGAGCGTCTTTCGACAGCCACCGGGGTCGCCTCCACAGGCCACTACTCCGTTTGTGCGGCAGGATCGTAAGCCGGCCGTTTTCAGCGATGTTGAGCCGAGTGTTGGAAATCCGTGAAAGTCGCCACCGCAGCACCCGGTCCGAAGCGGCCCTTCCCGCAAGCGCATTCATGCGGCGAACCGGGGACGTGCACACACCATCCGATACGCGGGAGGGCGGCCGCTTGGCTTGCGGCGGTGGAAGCTGTCCATGGATGAGCCGGTCCCGGGAAGTCACTGCCCAAGGCGCCGTTCACGCTGACACGTCCGCCGTTGCCCCAACCGCCTCCGCCGACTGCGGGGTAGATCGGGAGTGGATTTCAGCGTGACGCGGCCGGCGCGTTTTGCCATACTGCCGACCGGCATCAGCCGTCGGCACAGACCGCGCGACCGGCGGTGTTTCACGAACTCCGAAAGGCTGGCTGGCCATGTCGATGGGTTTTGGATCCGGTGAGCCCAGCGATGCGCAGACCATGCGCGGACGCAACTGGCCCTGTCTGACGCAGTTCTGCATCTTCCTGGAAAACCGCGTCGGACAGTTGCACGAACTGCTCCGCAGGCTGGAAGGCCATGACCTCCGCGTCGTGGCGTTGAGTGTGGCCGATTCGGTCGACTGCGCCGTCGCCCGCGTGATGCTCGACAACGTCGAACGCGGCCGCGAAATCTTCGAATTGAGCGGCGTGCCGTTCGTCGAGGTGCAGGTGATCGGCGTCGAACTGCCCGACAACGAACAGCCCTACCTCAGCGTCTGCACGGCCCTGCTGCAGGCCGAAGTCAACATCCACTACACCTACCCGCTGCTGTACCGGCATCGCGGACGCGGCGCGATCGCGCTGTTCGTCGACGACATCGAATTCGGGCTCAGCGTGCTGCAGGAGAAGGGTCTGCGGGTGTTGACCGAAGGCGACCTGCAGGACGACGACGAATACTTCTGAGTCACGCCCACACTCCCTGTGATCGCACCGCCGGCACGGCCGTTCGGACCGGCCGCCAGCCCGCCGCATCCCGGCACCGACCGAGTACGAACGCCACAGAGGGACTGCTCCGACCGAGGAGGAACGACATGACCGAATTCCGCATCGAACACGACTCGATGGGCGACGTCCGCGTTCCGGCTCAGGCGTACTACGGCGCCCAGACGCAACGCGCGGTGGAGAACTTTCCGATCTCCGGACGTCGCCTGCCGCCCCAACTGATCCACGCCATCGGCTGGGTGAAGTACGCCTGTGCGGTGGCCAATCGCGACCTGGGAAAACTCGCCGGCTTCAAGAAGGCGCCGCTCAGCCCCCCGCAGATCGACGCTCTGTTGCAGGCGTGCCGCGAAGTCGCCGAAGGCCGATTCGACGATCAGTTCCCCGTGGACGTCTATCAGACCGGCTCGGGCACTTCGAGCAACATGAACGCCAACGAAGTGATCGCCAACCGCGCGATCGAAATCAGCGGCGGCGACCGCTTCGCCAAGGAAAAGCCGATCCATCCCAACGACCACGTCAATATGGGCCAGAGCACCAACGACACGTTCCCCACGGCCATCCACGTGGCGCTGGCCCGCGAGATCAAGGAAGACCTGATCCCCGCGCTGCAGTCGATGCACGCCGCGCTGGCCGAAAAAGCCGCGGCCTGGGACGACATCATCAAGATCGGCCGCACCCACCTGATGGATGCCACGCCGATCCGCCTGGGGCAGGAATTCAGTGGTTTCGCCCGGCAGTTGGAACTGTCCGTCGAGCGTGCCCAGCGGGCTCTGAACGCCGTGCTCGAGCTGCCCGTGGGCGGCACCGCCGTGGGCACCGGGATCAACACGCACCCGGAATTCGGCCGCCGCGTCGCTGCCGTGCTCGCCGAACAGCTCGGCATCCCGTTCGTCGAAGCGAAGAACCACTTCGAAGCCAACGCACAGCGCGACGGACTGGTCGAGTGCCATGGCGAGCTGCGGACGATCGCCGTCACACTGTTCAACGTGTCCAACAACATCCGCTGGCTGGGCTCCGGACCGCGCTGCGGCTTCTATGAGGTGAAACTGCCGGACCTGCAGCCGGGCAGCTCGATCATGCCCGGCAAGGTCAATCCCGTGCTGTGCGAAAGCATGATGCAGGTCGCCGCCACCGTGATCGGCCATGACGCGACGATCACGCTCTCGGGAGCCTCCGGGGGACAGTTTCAGCTCAACATCATGATGCCGGTGATGGGCGCGGCGGCCATCGAGGACGTCTCCATCATGGCCAACGTCACGCGGGTGTTCACCGAACGCTGCGTGAAGGGAATGGAAGCAAACCGCGAAGCCTGCGAAAGCGCCGTCGAACGCAGTCTGTCGATGGTCACCAGCCTGAACCCGTACATCGGCTACGAAAAAGCCGCCGAACTGGCCAAGGAAGCCTATCGCACCGGCAAGACGATCCGGCAACTGTGCGAAGAAAAACAGATCCTTCCGCCGGACGTCCTGAAGGAGGTGCTCGACCCGTACCGGATGACCGAACCGCACGCCTGACGCACCGAGCGGCGCACACGGAACGCCGGTTCGCGTCGCGGGCACCATCCGGTGGACGACGCGAGACTCCGGCCGCGGCGCAACCAAGCCATACCGGGACAGGGAACGTCCAGCGAACGGAACCACAGGGATGTTGGTCTGGCTGTTGAAGACATGGGAACCGCTGCGCGAATACGTGGGCGGCATTTCGGCCGGCGACTCGCCGATTCTGCTCACGCTGCGGATCGCTCTGGCGAGTGTCACGTCGTTCCTGGCCGCACTGCTGCTGGGACCGGTCGCGATCGGCTTCCTTCGCCGCCGGTTCCCCGAAAGAGTGCGCAGTGCCTCCTCCACACTGAACGCATTGCACGAACACAAGAACGACACGCCGACGATGGGCGGCATATTCGTGGTCGCATCGGTGTTCGTGGCCACCATCTTCTGGGGCAACTGGGAGAACCGCTTCGTCCTGCTCTCCACATGCGTGGTGGGCAGCTACGGCGTTCTGGGCGTGATCGACGACGCGGTGAAACTGCGAACCGAACGGCGGGGGCTGTCGGTCCGGCAGAAGTTCCTGGGCCAGCTCGCAATGG
The DNA here is from genome assembly GCA_003696385.1 of Planctomycetota bacterium. Taxonomy (GTDB): domain Bacteria; phylum Planctomycetota; class Planctomycetia; order Planctomycetales; family Planctomycetaceae; genus J052. Next base: position 15,835 of record RFHO01000408.1, read on the forward strand.
CGCTGTTCTGGTCGGTGCTGCTGTACTTCGAACAGCAGAGGCAGCCGTTGGGACTCGCCCTCGTGTGGCCGGTCGGCAACGTCGTCTGGCCGCTGGGCCTGCTGTTCATCGGCTGGAGCGTTCTGCTGATCGTCGCCACCGCCAACGCCGTGAACCTGACCGACGGGATGGACGGCCTGGCCGCCGGATGCACGGTCACCTCGGCGGCGGCATACACGGTGTTGTGCTATCTGGCCGGCCACCGCGTGCTCGCCGAGTACCTGGCGATTCCCTACATCCCCGGCTCCGGGGAAATGGCCGTCGTGCTGGGGGCGCTGGCCGGCGCGATGCTGGGCTTTCTGTGGTTCAATGCGCATCCGGCGGACGTCTTCCTCGGCGACGCCGGATCCCTCCCGATCGGCGCGATGCTCGCCGTAGCGGCGCTGACGATCCATCAGGAACTGCTGCTGCCTGTCATCGGCGGTGTGTTCGTGGCCGAAACGCTCAGCGTCATCCTGCAGGTCGCCAGCTTTCGTTTGACCGGCCGGCGGATCTTCGCCTGCAGCCCGCTGCATCACCATTTCCTGTTCCGCGGCCTTCCCGAGACGAAGATCGTCGTGCGGTTCTGGATCGTTTCGGCCGTCCTGGCCGTCGCCGGGCTGGCCAGCCTGAAGGTCCGCTGATTTGCCGATCGTCCCTCACGGTTGCCCGCCGACCGCCGCGCGCATTCAATGCGCATATCATGGCACGCGGCCCGATTCCTGCATTTCTGTGAGCGATCCCGATGCGGTCCCGACCGGCGGACAGTGCGGTTCTGGAATACGTGGCGTACCCTCGTGCGCCGCGCGGGAAGGTGGTCGCCGTAATGCCGGCTTACAACGCCGAGTTGACGCTCGAAAGGACCGTCGCCGACATCCCGCCGGGATCCGTCGACGAAATCCTGCTGGTCGACGACTGCAGCACGGACCGGACCGTCGAGGTCGCCCGGCGGCTGGGGCTGACCGTGATCCGTCACGAGCGGAACACCGGCTACGGGGGCAATCAGAAAACGTGCTACCGCTATGCTCTGGAAAGCGGCGCCGACTACGTGGTGATGATCCACCCCGACTATCAGTACGACAGCCGGATCATCCCGGTGGCGGTGGAGATTCTGCGTCTGGGCATCTGTGACGTCGTGCTCGGCTGCCGCATCCGGACGCGGGCCGAGACGCTCGCGGGCGGCATGCCGCTGTGGAAATACCTGGCCAACCGGGCGCTGACGATCACCGAGAACATCGCGCTGGGGCAGAACCTGGGCGACTTCCACAGCGGTTTCCGGGCCTATCGCCGGGCGGTGCTGGAGACGATTCCCTTCGAACGCAATTCCGACGACTTCGTGTTCGACAGCCAGTTCCTGACCCAGGCGGTGCGTTTCGGATTCAAACTGGGCGACGTCCCGGTTCCGGTGCGTTACTTCTCCGAAGCGTCGAGCATCAATTTCCGCCGCAGCGTCCGATACGGTCTCGGGACGCTGGGAGTGCTTGCCCTGTTCTGGCTGCACCGCCTGCGACTGTATCGCTCCCCGCTGTTCCAACCGCGCAGCACGGCCCCCGACGCGGTGGCCGCACCGTGACGCCAGGGGCCCCGGCGAGGCCGTTCAGTGAATCTCCGGTTCCGGCGTGGGCGGCCCGTACTCGAGGAAGTCGAAGTCACAGCCCAGATCGGCCTGCCGCACGTGCCGCGTGTACAGCCAGCCGTAGCCACGGGCATAGTGCGGCTCGGGAGGCCGCCACGCCGCGCGCCGCCCCTCCAGCTCCTCCGGCTCCACCAGCAGCTCGATCCGGCGATTCGGCACGTCCAGCTCGATCAGATCGCCATCCCGGACCAGCGCCAGAGGCCCGCCCGCCGCCGCCTCCGGAGCCACGTGCAGCACACACGTCCCATAGCTCGTGCCGCTCATCCGGGCATCCGAAATCCGCACCATGTCGCGCACGCCCGCCTGCAGCAGTTTTTTGGGAATCGGCAGCATGCCCCATTCGGGGAATCCCGGAGCTCCCAGCGGTCCGGCATTCTTCAGCACCAGCACCGACTGCGGCGTCACCGGCAGCTCCGGATCGTCGATCCGACGCTCCAGGTCGTTGTAGTTCTCGAACACCACGGCCGGGCCGCGATGCCGCAGCAGCTCGCGACTGGCTGCCGTCTGCTTGATCACGCATCCGGCGGGCGCCAGATTGCCCCGCAGCACGCAGATACCGCCTTCCGGCGCCAATGGCCTCTCCCGGGGCCGGATGACGTCGTCGTCGATCACTTCGGCCCCCCGCAGACACTCGCCCAGCGTCACGCCGTCCACCGTTCCGCACTCCAGATCCAGCAGATCGGCAATGCGACGGAGCAGCGCCGGCAGACCGCCGGCGTGATAGAAGTCCTCCATCAGGTATTTCTCACCCGAAGGCCGCACGTTCGCCAGCGTGGGCGTCGCGCGCGAGATCCGGTCGAAGTCGTCCAGCGTCAGATCGATGCCCAGGCGTCCGGCCATTGCGATCAGATGCACGATGGCGTTGGTCGAACCGCCCAATGCCATCAGCGCCGTCACCGCGTTGAGGAACGACGCCCGAGTGACGAATCGCGACGGTCGCAGGTCTTCCCAGGCCATCTGCACGATCCGCCGGCCGGTTCGCACCGCCAGGCGGGAATGCTCCGCCGCCACCGCAGGAATCGACGCACCGCCCGAGAGCGTCAGCCCCAGCACCTCGGCCATCGAGGTCATCGTCGAAGCGGTCCCCATCGTCATGCAATGGCCGGTCGATGCCGCGATGCTGTTCTCGATGTCCCGCCAGTCCGCATCGCACAGATTGCCCGCGCAGCGTTCCGTCCAGTATTTGAACGCATCGCTGCCGCTGCCCAGTGTCTGCCCCTTCCAGCGGGCGGTAATCATCGGCCCGCACGGGAAATAGATCACCGGCAGATCCATGCTGAACGCCCCCATCAGCAGCCCCGGCGTCGTCTTGTCGCACCCGCCCATCAACACCGCCGCGTCGATCGGGTGACACCGCAACACCTCTTCGGTCTCCATCGCCAGCAGGTTGCGGTACAGCATCGTGGTGGGCTTCATCAGCATCTCGCCCAGCGACATCACCGGCACCTCGACGGGAAACCCGCCCGCCTGGAACACGCCGCGTTTGATTTCCTCCGCCCGCTGGCGCAGATGAGCGTGGCACGTATTCAGGTCACTCCACGTGTTCAACAGCGCGATCACCGGCTTGCCGCGGTAATCGGCGTCGTCGAATCCCATCCCCTTCAGTCGCGATCGATGTCCGAACGCCCGCATCGTGTCCGGCCCGAACCAGCGGTAACTCCGCAATTCCTCCGGACGCCTCCGGACGGTCCCCTGCGGCGAACCGCCCTTGCCGGCCTGTTCGTTGAAC
>RFHO01000059.1 GCA_003696385.1 Planctomycetota bacterium
CCGGTGATCGAACGTGCTTCGGTGTGCGGGTGCAACAGCGTGGGGGGCGTGATCGGCGTGGGCCCGCGCGGTTCGTCGGGGAACACCGGCTGGCGACCTTCGATGATGCTCCAGCCGAAGTTCGCGCCGGGACGTCCCACGTAGATCATCTCCCACATCTCCCAGCCCACGTCACCGATCCACAGCCGCCCCTCGACCGGATCGAAGCTCATCCGCCACGGGTTGCGAAGCCCGTAGCACCAGACCTCCGGTCGTGCATTGTCACGGTCGCGAAACGGATTGTCCGCGGGAATGGCGTACTCGCGTCCGGGATCCCGACGATCGACATCGATGCGAAGAATCGAGGCCGGCAGATCGTCGATTCGCTGCCCGGTACGCCGTACATCCGCGGGAAACGGGCCCGACGCGTCGCCGGTGGAGATGTACAGAAACCCGTCCGGACCGAACTGCAGACAGCCCCCGTTGTGACCGCCCGAAGGCCACGTCAAGAGGACCCGCTCACTGCGGAGGTCGAGTCGCAACGGATCGCGCCCCGATGCGCGAAACCGCGACACCCGCGTACCGTCCTCCTTCGACAGGTCGGTGATATAGCACAGGAACACTTCCGGCACGTCCGGAAACCGCGGGTGGAACGCCAGGCCATAAAGCCGCTGGAACTTTTCCAGTCCCTCTTTCAGGTCGACGACCCGTTCCGCGTCCGCCACCTGGGAATGCTCCGGGAAGCTGTACAGCCGCCCGCCCAGCTCCCCCAGCAACAACCGCTCGGATCCGGGGATCCGTTCCAACAGCACGGGGTTTTCGAACCGCAGTGCCGGAAACGCTTCCACCAGCCGGTACGGGGGCGGCGGCGTGGGCGGACCGGTCAGCCGTGACGTCGTCCAGGATTCGCGAACCGTCAGGCCGATTGTGGGATCGTCCGCCCCAGGTGATGCGACGCAGACGCCCAGCACGACCGCCGCCACGGCCATGCCGACGACCCATCCCAGGCGGTCCTGTCGGTCCGCGCCGGCCCCGTTCCAGCGAAAATGCGCATCCGTGACGCCGGATCGCTCCGACCACACGCCCGCTCGGTTCCTCATCGGCGTTTCCTTCAATATGGTAAGCGCCCGCGCGATGTCGCCCGCGGCGGCACGCGGTATGCCGCGGCCACGATTCTCCTGCCCCGGCACAGCGGTGGCAACCCACGGATCCGGCGTGCGGCCGGAAGCCGCGGTGGCTCATTCCCGCGCACGACGCCTTTCACACCACGAGCTGCGAACGCCCCATGGAAAACGACGCGTCCGCCCTGATCGCCCGGAATTGCAGCGATCCGCTGTACCGTGAAGCCTCCCGGCGGATGATCGCCCTGTTCGCGCGCGCACAGCGGCTGCCGCTGAAGAATCCCGACGCGGTGGCTCTGGCCACCAGCGCCGCAGACGGTCTGCCGTCGGTCCGCATGGTGCTCGCCAAGTCGGTCGACGAACGCGGCATCGTGTTCTACACCAATGCAAACAGCCGCAAGGGACGTGAGCTGCAGGCCCGGCCGTACGCGGCGTTGTGCTTCTACTGGGAGGCGCTCGACCGGCAGTTGCGGGTCGAAGGGCCGGTTCTGCGTGTGGATGATTCCGAGGCGGACGCCTACTGGGCGCGCCGGCCGCGGGAGAGTCAGATCGGCGCGTGGGTTTCGCGTCAGTCGCACGAACTGGCCAGCCGGGAAGAGCTGGAGACGGCCTTCGCCCGGCGTTGTGCCGAGTTCGCCGGGCAATCGGTCCCGCGACCGCCCTACTGGGTCGGTTTCCTCGTCGTGCCGCAGCGGATCGAGTTCTGGGAATCGCGACCGGCCCGCCTGCACCATCGGGAAGTTTTCGAACGGACTGACGACGGATGGCGGCGTAAGCTGCTGTATCCGTGACCGCGCCCGGCTCCGCGACATCCCTGCCCTTTCCACCGGAAGTCACACAGCATGTTTGTCGCTTTCGAAGGCATCGACGGTTCGGGAAAGGGGACACAGGCCCGCATGCTGGCCGAACGCCTGCAGGCAGTGGGCACCACCTGCCAGGTGATCGCGTTTCCGCGGTACGGAGAGACGCGATTCGGGCGGGCAATCAGCGATTACCTGAACGGCGCCTACGGCGACCTGCACTCGGTCCATCCTGTGTTGGCATCGGTGCTGTACGCGGGCGATCGGTTCGAATCCCGCGAACTGTTGCAGTCGGCCGCGGCACGAAACGCCGTGGTGATCCTCGACCGGTTCACCGCATCCAACGTGGCCCACCAGGCCGCCAAGCTCCCCGAGCCGGAGCGCCCGGCGTTCATCCAGTGGATCACCGGCATCGAACACGACGTGTTCGGCATGCCGCATCCGGACGTGACCGTGCTCTTGGACATCGAACCGGAACTCGCCCAACGGCGTGTCTCCGGCAAGGCCCCGCGAGGGTACACGCACGCCACACACGACCTGCACGAGTCAGACCGAGCGTACCTGGCCGAGGTCCGCCGCGTGTATTTGCAATTGGCGGAGAGGGAACCAAACTGGTACGTCGTCGCGGCCACGGACGGCGAAGGGCGGCCCCGTTCGCCCGACCAGATCGCGGCCCGGATCTGGGACATCCTCGTGTCGCATCGCCGGACCGGTGGCTGAGCGTCCTGGGCCTTTACCCAAGCGGGCATGGCGACGTTGTGCCGGCCGCGGACCGAAAAGGTCCCGCCCCAACCGGACGCGGTCTTCGGGTCAGCGATGTGGCATTCCAATGTCGTCGGCACACGCACGCCCGGAAACGTGTCCCCGTGTGCCGCCGGACGCGGTCGCCGCGGAGCCCCGTCCGGATCGGAAATCACCGTCAGCCCGGAGGTGTGGAGATGAACGCTTCGCTGCCAATCCGTGTCACCGTCCGTCGCGCGTTCCTCGGCCATGGGCTGCTGGCTGCAGCAGCGGCTTTTGTGCTGGCCGGATTCATCCCCCCCGCCTCGGCCGCTCCGAAAACGTGGCCGATCGTTTCGGAAGTCGAAAAACAGCCACTGGTCGCCGCCACACGGCGGCTGGTCGAAGCGTTGGATTACATCGGCGCGCCACTGAGCGAAAAGCAACGGGGCGCGCTCGAAGCCGCCTACCGCACCGAGGATCCGATTCGCTGTGCCCGAGCCATCCAGGAAGTGCTTGATCCGCTGTGCCTGGTGGCGGTCTCGATCAATCCGGAAAGCCGCGTCTCGGTGCTGGAAGGTCCGGTGAAAAAGGAGCTGTATGAGCAGGGCTGGCGGGCGTTCCTGGTCAAAGTCGTCAACGAGGCGGGGATCACTCCCGAACTGGTCGTCAGCAGCCCTAACGCAGCACCCGTGTATCAGCGCGGCCGCGGAGCGCGACAACGTCCTCGCACCGAACAGAAACTGGTCGCCCCCGAGCAGATTCCCGAGCGGTTTCTCGATCTGGAAGTCTACAAACGCCAGCCGTTGAAGCCGCGCCTTTCGGGGCTCGCATTGGAGTATCGCATTCTGCAGATCTATTGCCGCGACGCGGGCAAGCGTGAAGCCAAACTCGTGTTTCACGTCGGCCAGGGAACACAGGATCTGGGCTTCCGCAATGAGCTGCCCATCCTCTTCGACTCGCGGCCATCCAGCCCCGTCACCTTCCGCATACGCGACGTCGACGGCAAGCCCACCGTGGCTTCGTTCATCATCCGCGACCGCGTCGGACGCGTGTATCCACACCCCGGACGGCGTTTGGCCCCCGACTTCTTCTTTCACCAGCAGATCTACCGCGCCGATGGCGAGTCCGTCCGGTTGCCGCCCGGCCGGTACACCATCCGCGTCACGCGGGGTCCGGAATACGTTCCGATCGAACGCCAGGTTGAAATCGGCGACCACCCCGTCGAACTGGCGTTCCAGTTGCAACGCTGGATTCATCCGGCGGCCCGCGGCTGGTACTCCGGCGACCACCACGTGCACGCGGCGGGGTGCTCGCATTACGACAGTCCCACCGAAGGCGTCAGTCCGGCGGACATGATGCGGCACATTCTCGGCGAAGACCTGAACGTGGGCTGCGTGCTGAGCTGGGGCCCGTGCTGGTACTACCAGAAGCAGTTCTTCGAGGGCAAGACGTCGGCCCTGTCGCGCCCCGGATACCTGATGCGGTATGACGTCGAAGTCAGCGGCTTTCCGTCCTCGCACGCCGGCCACCTGTGCCTGCTCAATCTCAAGGAAGACGACTATCCGGGCACGACGGTCATCGAGGAATGGCCGAGCTGGACGCTGCCCATTCTTCAGTGGGGCAAGCAGCAGGGAGCGGTGGTCGGCTACAGCCACAGCGGCTGGGGCCTGGCGCTGCCGGACTACATGCCCGACGGCCGCCGCCGATTCGTGAACTATCGCAACATTCCCGAAGGATGGAACGGCCGCGCCGCCGATCGTCTGCCGGATTATGCGATGCCCCGCTTCGACGGCATCGGAGCGAACGAATACATCGTCACGGTCACCCACGATGCGGTCGATTTCATCTCGGCCGTGGATACTCCGGCGATCTGGGAATTGAACATCTGGTACCACACGCTCAATTGCGGCTTTCGCACGCGGATCAGCGGCGAGACCGATTTCCCGTGCATTTACGGAGATCGTGTGGGACTCGGCCGCGTGTACGTGAAGATTCCCCCCGGAGAACCGCTGACCTACGAAAACTGGATCGCCGGCGTCCGCGACGGCCGCAGCTACTGCTCCGAAGGGTTCGCCCACATCCTCGACTTCACCGTCAACGAGCTGGAAGTCGGCGCACCGGGTGCCAACGGTGAACCCAGCGAACTGCGTCTGGACGGCCCGACGGATGTGACCGTCCGCTGCGATGTGGCTGCCCTGCTGGCCGAACACCCCACGCCGCAGACCGAAGCCATCCGCCGCCGGCGACTGGACCAGAAACCCTACTGGCACATCGAACGCTGCCGCATCGGAGATTCCCGCCGCGTGCCACTGGAGCTGATCGTCAACGGACGACCCGTGGCACGCAAGGAAGTGCTCGCCGACGGCCAGACGCGGCCGGTCCGGTTCACCACACGCATCGAACGATCCAGTTGGGTGGCGTTGCGGATCCTTCCGGCCGCCCACACCAACCCGATTTTCGTAATCGTCGACGGCAAGCCGATCCGCGCGTCCCGGCGCAGTGCCGAGTGGTGCCGCCGGGCCGTGGACGTCTGCTGGGAATCCAAACACCGCAACATCGGCAAAGACGAACTGCACCGCGGTGAACGCGAACAGGCCGCGCGGGCGTACGAATTCGCCCGCAAGGTGTACGATCGGATCATCGCCGAATCGCCGGTGGATTGACCCGCCGCGTCACCGGTACACCGCGCCGGCTTCGGCCGCTGCGATCGGCCGCCGCCACGGTTTCGCCCGTTCGCCGATCGTGCGATACGTGCCATACCGGTCACCACCGCGCTCGCCCGAAGCGCCGCTCGACGCGGCACGCCGACCGGCCTGAATCCACACACCAACGGAGCACCGGGTCCGCCATGACGTCCCATCCCACCGCCGACGCCGCCCGCACGCCGCAGACGGCGGGCGAAAGTCCGGCCGCAGCCGCCGACCGGTCCGGGAGCGCAACCGCGTTCCCCTCCCAAGCGGCCCGCCGGCCGAACGAACAGCCACGATCCCGGGCCCGTGTGCCCGAGACCGGGACGGTTCGCTCCGCTACGCTGCCGGCGGACCGGACCGAACGCGACGGCGCCACCGGCTCGGCGGACCGACCGAAACCGCCGGACATCCGATTGGAGCGTCTCCGCGTGCAGTACGGCTCCGCGGTGGCGCTCGACGAAGTGAGCCTTCGGTTTCCCGCCGGGGCCATCTCGGCGATCATCGGGCCGTCCGGCTGCGGAAAGACCTCTCTGCTGTGGTCGATCAATCGCCTGATCGAGATGGTGCCGCGGGCTGGCGTCAGTGGAGACGTGCGGATCGACGGCCATTCGGTCTTCTCCCCCGAAACGGACCTGCAGCAACTGCGCCGTCGCGTTGGGCTGATCATGCAGCGGCCCGTCGTGTTTCCGTTGTCCATCTGGAACAATCTGGAACTTCCTCTGCGGGACGCCGGCGTGGCACCGTCCGAGCGGCGGCGGCGCATCGAAGGGGCTTTGCGCGAAACCGGGCTGTGGGAAGAGGTGCGCGAACGCCTGAGAGGCCCCGCCGGCGCACTTTCCGGAGGTCAGCAGCAGCGGTTGTGCTTGGCCCGGGCGCTGGCGCTTCGACCGCAGGCATTGTTGCTGGACGAACCGTGCAGTGCGCTGGATCCGATCGCGACCGCGCGCATCGAATCGCTGCTCCAGGGACTGCGCGGGCGGGTGACCATTGTCATCGTCACACACAATCTGGCTCAGGCACGCCGGCTGGCCGATCAGGTGTCGCTGCTGTGGTCCTTCGATGGTGGCGGACGATTGGTCGAAACGGCCGACGTGCAACAATTTTTCCAGCACCCACGTCATCCGCTGACTCGAGCGTATCTGGCGGCGGAAACCGCCCCGTGAAGACCATGAGCACCAACGGCAAGAACCTGCGTTACCGTGTCCCGGATCCGCTGGCGGTGGTCACCGATGAGCTGTTGATGGAGCACATCCCGTCCGCCAGCCGGGTGGTGGATCTGGGCTGCGGCGACGGCCGCTTGTTGGAAAAACTGCGCGACCAGAAGGACTGCCAGGTCCTTGGGGTCGAACTGGATCGCCGACAGATCATCAAGGCGACGCACCGGGGCGTACCCGTGATCCACGCCGACCTCGACCGCGGCCTGGCCGAATTCCCCAGCAAGTCCTTCGACGCCGCCGTGCTCAGCCAGACTCTGCAGGAAGTCAAGCGTCCCAAGGACGTCCTGCAGGAGATGATGCGGATCGCCCGACGCGCCTTGGTGGTCGTCCCCAACTTCGGTCACTGGATGGTCCGCCTGCAGGTCTTTCGTCAGGGCCGCGCACCGGTCACCGACTCGTTCCCGTACGAGTGGTACGAGACGCCGAACTTGCACTTCCTGTCGATGTACGACTTCCGCGACCTGTGCGACAAGCTGGACATCCGCATCGTCCGGGAACTGCCCATCATCGGACGACGAGCTGTCGATCGGGCCTGGCTGGCCAACCTGCGGGCCACCAGCGCGCTTTACGTGCTCGAAGACGGCAACGAAACGGCCCGCCGGCCCGCTCCGGTTGCGGCGGACACCACCGGCAACGGTGACTGATCGGTGCGCGGTCGCAATCGCCGCGGCCGTGCACGGCTCCACCCACCGCGGCGGTCGGCCGCCGGAACTTGTTCACAACGACGGGAGACCACATGCGCGTCCTGGTCACCGCCGGACCGACTCGGGAATACCTTGACGACGTCCGCTACATTTCGAACGCCAGCAGCGGCCGGATGGGCGTGGCCCTGGCCGAAGCGCTCCGGGATGCCGGCCACGCCCCGGTGCTGGTGATCGGCCCGGTGAGCGTGCCAATGCCGCACGGCGTGGTGGTCGAACCGGTGGAGACCACGGCGGAAATGCTGGAGGCATGCCGCCGACACTTCCCCGACTGCGACGGAGTGATCGCTGCCGCGGCGGTGTGCGACTATCGTCCGCGGAACCGGGTGACGGGCAAAATGTCCAAGACCGGCGAACCGATCACGGTGGAAATGATCGAAACCGACGATGTGCTGGCCGAGCTGGGACACGGCAAGCAGCACCGTTGGGTGGTCGGCTTCGCCCTGGAAGCCGCCAATGAGCGGGAAAACGCGCTGCAGAAACTGCGGGCGAAAAACTGCGACGTCGTGGTCCTGAACGGGCCCGCCGCGATCGGCGCCGAGGAGACTTCGGTGGAATTGATCGGCCCCGACGGCCGGCGACTGGCCGCGTGGCAAGGCACCAAAAGGAGCGTCGCCCACAAACTCGTCGAATGGATCGAGCGGCATCTGGCGGCCAGGCAACCGCAAAACGACACTCACCGCTGAATGTCCCGCTCCGCCGACCGCAGCCCATGCCGCTGCGGGACGATGTCGGCCCCGACCGAAGGCAGAGGCACCATGCCGGTTCCCGCAGAACCATCGACGCCCGAGTTCCCCGAGAACTGGCCGCGTGAGCGGATCGCCCGGCACCAGGCCGAGCGGCTGCAATCGCTGCTGCGACACGTGGCCGAACACAATCCGTTCTGGCAGCGGCGCTTCTACCAGGCCGGCCTCGATCCAAACGATATCCGCACACCCAAGGATCTGCAGCGTCTTCCCACGCTGACCAAGGCCGACCTGGTCGACGATCAGCAGGCACATCCGCCCTACGGCAGCAACCGCACGGTCGGCGCGCGGTTCGTTCGCCTGCATCAAACCTCCGGCACGACAACCGGTCGCCCCCTTCGCTGGCTGGATTCTGCCCGAAATTGGGACTGGTTCATGCACTGCTGGGCACAGATTTATCGGGTCGCCGGCGTCCGCGACGACGACCGCCTGTGCTTCGCCTTCTCGTTCGGACCGTTCATCGGATTCTGGGCGGCGTTCGAAGCGGCCACGCGACTGGGCCGCTTTTCGCTCGCCGCCGGTGGACTGTCCAGTGCCGGACGGCTGCAACTGATCGAAGACAACCGTGTGACCGTCGTGTGCTGCACGCCCACCTATGCCCTGCGGCTGGCCGACGTGGCCGCGGAAATGGGCTTCGATCTGCGCGGCTCGACCGTACGAGCGCTGATCGTGGCGGGTGAGCCCGGTGCTTCGCTGCCCTCCGTCCGCCGGCGGATCGAGGACGCCTGGGCGGCGCGGCTGTTCGACCACTGGGGAATGACCGAAATCGGTTCATTGGCGATCGAGTGTGCGGAAAATCCCGGCGGCATGCATCTGCTGGAGACCGAATGCATCGCCGAAGTCCTCGACCCGCAGAGCCTTCAACCGGTGACCGACGGCGTCGGCGAGCTGGTCGTCACCAATCTGGGCCGGATCGACGCGCCGCTGATCCGCTACCGCACCGGCGACCTGGTTCGCATCGACCGACGTCCGTGTCCCTGCGGGCGGTCGCTGCTGCGGCTCGACGGCGGCATCCTCGGCCGCGCCGACGACATGCTGATCATCCGCGGCAACAATGTGTTCCCCGCCACCTTCGAAGCACTGCTCCGCGAAATCCCCGAGGTGGCCGAATTCCGCATCGACGTCGATACCACCGGCCGGATGCCACAGGTCACCGTAACCGTCGAGCCACACGCGGCCGGTGACGGCGGCTCGCCGCAGCCTCCCCCACCCCACCCGCTGGCCCACCGTGTCCGCGAGCACATCAAGGCCCGGCTGAACTTCTACGTGGAAGTCCGTGTCGTCCCGCCCGGCACACTCCCGCGGTTCGAAATGAAGGGACGTCGCTTCTTCCGAACGCCTTCGGAGGACTGAAGAAGTCACATTACGTGGCCGGCGGGTTTCGACACCCGAAGCCACCGTACGCGTGACCACACATTCGTCCGATGGCGAGGCTCGTGCAGTCGGCCCAGCGGCAACGACGCCAGGACGGCGCGTGCACACGGGAGGCCAGGCGAATTGTGACGACCACCGGCGGACCGTATAATCAAGCTCTGTGTGCAGCCTGCGCAAAAGCGCCGTCGGGGCTCAGAGGTTGCCCGGTCGGCACCTGTTCGCGGTGATGATCGGATCGTTCGAACGAAGGTACGCCAGCATGGCCAAGACTCACCGAAAGATCAAAAAAGCCAATCACGGTCGTCGTCCGGCCAGCGCCAAGGCCCGCCGCGCCAAACGCCGTCACATCCGCACCTGACGACGGGTCTCGCGGCGGCCGGCGTTCCGTCC
>RFHO01000409.1 GCA_003696385.1 Planctomycetota bacterium
CGATAATTTCGAGAGGGACGAACATGGTTAAACTATGGAACATGGCTAAACTTTTCGTTTTAGTCATCGTCATGTTTTTGTATTTCCTAGCGTCTCTGGCCTAGATGACTTATACAGAGGAACAGTCATCGCAGGAGCCAGAGACCGTCAAAGTGAGCGCTCCAGCGGATGGCCCGCCTCCGCATGGCAAGGCTGAGTGGGAGGAGGAGGGTCGGTGAAAACCGCCGGGCTTGTGATCGCGGCATGGCTGGCGTTGCTGGCGATGCTGATCCTCCGGGGCCCTATTCTGCGCGGTCTCGGGTACGTCTTGGGGTTGTACCTGCGGGTACGGCGTTCGGAAGAGAAGAGGAGAAACCGTCCGCGGGCCGTCCCGATTCGGTGGGAATGGGCGTGGTGTGGCGCGTCGGACGGCGGCGGGGCCGACGGGTGGATGCTCGTGGGTCGCGGCAAGTGTCGTTCGCACCACATGTGAACCGCGACGCGTACGCACTGACGCGGGGGATGGGCACAGGCGGCGTCGTGAAAAGGAAAAGGGTAGGATGTCGGCGCGCAGGTGGACCTGGAGCGGGCGGGTCAGCGGGCGTCCAGTGGAGCGAAGGCACGGACGATCTCGCGGGCGGCACGCAGGCCGTCCACCGCAGCGCTGACGATGCCGCCGGCGAATCCGGCCCCTTCGCCGACAGGGAAAAGCCCGCGGCAGCTCGGCGACTGCCGGCTGGCCGGATCGCGGACGATGCGAATGGGTGAGCTGCCGCGCATTTCGGGGCCCACGAGGTTGGCGTTGGGCAGCAACGCGCCGTGCGCTTTTCGGTCCAGCAGCGGCAATCCCTGGCGCAGGGCATGGGCCACGATGGGCGGGATCGTTTCGGCCACCGGTGCGGGCACGTGGCCGCGCTTGTAGGAGCAGGCGAATCGCCGGTCCGGTTCCGCTCCCCGCTGTTCGAGAAACGCCTGCGCCGTCTGGATGGGCACCAGGTAGTCGCATCGTCCCAGCGCGAAGGCGATTTTCTCGAAGCGTTCCTGAAGCTCCATGCCGGCCAGCGGATGTTCCGATCCGAATTCGTGCGGCTGCAGGGTGACCATCACGCCGCTGTTGGCGAACGGCGTGTCGTGCCGCGAGTTGCTCATGCCGTTGGTGCAGAAGCGTTCGGGGACGGACACGCTGGGAATGATGTATCCGCCCGCGCACATGCAGAAGGTGTACACGTCGCGCTGGCCGCGGGCGGTCAGCGCGTAATCGGCCGGACCCAGCAGGTCGCGGTAGTGTGGCTTGCCGTAGGTCGCGCGGTCGATCTGTTCCTGCGGTTGTTCGATCCGCAATCCCAGTTGGAAGGGCTTGCGGGTCATGGCGATCCCCTGCTCGAACAGGGCGCGATAGGTGTCGCGGGCGCTGTGGCCGATGGCGAGTATGGCCAGGCGGGTGGGGATCAGTCCGCTCGAGGTGTGCAGGCCGGTCAGTTGGCCGTCGTGGATCTGCAGGCGTTCGACGCGGCAGCCGAAGCGGTATTCGCCTCCGGCCGCTTCGATCCGACGCCGCAGATTGCGGACGATCATCGGCAGGCGGTTGCTGCCCAGGTGCGGCCGGGCTTCGTAGACCAGCGACGGGCGTCCGCCGCATTCCACGAACTTCCGCAGCACCCAGTCCACGTCGGGGCCGGAGAGGCGGCAGGTCAGTTTTCCGTCGCTGAACGTGCCGGCTCCGCCTTCCCCGAACAGATAGTTGTTTTCGGGGTCGTGCGGTCCTCCGGCGTCGAACGCTCGCACCGCCGGGACGCGCTGTTTGACCGGTTGCCCGCGTTCGATGATCAGCGGGCGGTAGCCGCGTTCGGCCAGGAAGAGCGCGGCGAACAGGCCCGCGGGGCCGGAACCGATCACGACCGGGGCGTGTTCCAGCGGCCGTGTGCCGGGGATCGGATCGTCGAACGGGACCGGCAGGTAGGGCGTGATCTGCGGAAAGCGTTCGACGAGCCGCTGCTCCAGTTCGGGCGGCAACTCCGCGCAGATCGTGTACACGAACTGCAGGTCCGTACGGTTGCGGGCGTCGAGGCTTTTGCGGAGGATCCGCCAGCGGTGGAGGGCATCCGGCGGAAGGCGGAACGTGCCCGCGATGCGTTGCGGGAGTTCGTCTTCGGGGACTTCGACGGGCGTTCGAAAGTTGGCGATGCGAATCATGGGGCGATCGTTCGCGGCGGAGCCTGCAAAGCGTGTTCCGCGTGGTGTGTGGCCGTGCGTGGCGGCGATTCTGTCGGCGTGCTGCGGCGTGCTCGGAGCCCACGCGGGCCAGCCGCCGAACATCGTGGTGCTGCTGGCGGACGACCTGGGTTATGCCGAGCTGGGCTGTCAGGGGCATTCGGGCGTGTCGACTCCGGCAATCGACTCGATCGCCCGGCGCGGCGTGCGGTTCACCGACGGCTATGTGACGGCGCCGTTCTGCAGTGCGTCGCGGGCCGGGCTGCTGAGCGGACGGTATCAAACACGATTCGGCTACGAATTCAATCCCATCGGGGCGCGGAACGTGGATCCGGAGGTGGGGCTGCCCGCTTCGGAACGGACGCTGGCGGAGCGGCTGCACGAGCTGGGCTATGCGACGGCGTTGGTCGGGAAGTGGCACTTGGGGGGACACGCGAGATACCACCCGTTGCGGCACGGATTCGACGAGTTTTTCGGCTTTCTGCACGAGGGGCACTTCTACGTGCCGCCTCCGTATCGCGGCGTCGTCACCATGTTGCGCCGCAGGCGTCTGCCGGGCGGGGCAACGGGACGCGTACGGTTCGGTGACGTGATTCTCTCGACGCACATGGGGCACGACGAGCCCCCGTACGATGCGGACAATCCGATTCTGCGGAACGGCCAGCCGGTGGTGGAGGCGGAGTACCTGACCGACGCGTTCACCCGCGAAGCGGTGTCGTTCATCCGGCGGCACCGGGATCGGCCGTTTTTCCTGTATGTGGCGTACAACGCGGTGCACAGTCCGCTGCAGGCGCGGCGGGACGATTTCGAGCGCGTGGACGTGGCCGACGTGCACCGGCGGATCTTCCTGGCGATGCTGGCTCGGCTGGACCGCAGCGTGGGGGCCATTCTGGGCGAGCTGGAGCGGCAGGGACTGCTGAACGATACGCTCGTTTTCTTCCTCAGCGACAACGGCGGTCCGACGCGCGAGCTGACTTCGAGCAACCGTCCGTTGCGCGGAGAGAAGGGCATGCTGTGGGAAGGCGGCATCCGCGTGCCGTTTCTGATGCAATGGCCGCGACGGATCGCGGCCGGCCAGCAGTGCAGCGTGCCGGTGGTGTCGCTGGATCTCTACGCGACCGCCGTGCGGGCGGCCGGCGGAGCGGTGCGTACCTGGCCGGAGGGCGACGGGGTGGACCTGTGTTCGATCGTGTCGTCGTCCGCGGGCGGAGACGCCAGGGAGGCGCCGCGCGGCGGATCAACGGAAGCCGACGGAGAGCGGGTTGGTCGGCGGCCGCTGTACTGGCGTGTGGGGGCCAAGGCGGCGCTGCGATTGGGGGAGTGGAAAATCGTTCGCAGTCCGGATCGGGAAACGCGTGACGATCGCTGGCGGCTGTACGACCTGAAGGCGGATATCGGTGAGTCACGCGACGTTTCCGCCGACCGCCCGGAGGTGTTGCGGCGACTGGTGCGGACGTGGGCGGAGCTGGATCGGCAGATGCGGGCTCCCGCATGGTCGCCGCGCTGAGGGCGCGGGCTCCGGCCGGCGTCGCGAATGGTGCTGCGGCGGGTGCCGCCACGGGGCGGTTCACCCACTGGGGCGAAAGAGCCGCAACAGCGGCTGCAGTGGTTCCAGCGGTCGCGCATCGGAGCCGTGAGGCGACGGGGCGCTCGAGCCGCGCAGGCCGGAAGGGGTATCTCCTTCGGGGCCTGCATTCTCCAGCAGCCGCGGCAGGGTGAGCACGGTTTGCGCGAGCCGGCGGCCGAGTTCATCGGGCATCCGCTGCGTCGATTCTGCGATCCGCAGGCCCGCATCGGCGGACAGGGCGGCGGCCATCAGAGGGGCCCGCGGCGCCAGTTCCAGGATCGACGGCTCGAGATCGGCCCGCGATGTCGCGGTCGCCGACGGCGGACCGGGCCGTTCTTCCGGAGACACGTGGCGGACGACCGATGGGGCGGGGGCCGTCGCCGTCGGTGTTCCGGTCAACAGCGGTAGTGCCGCGAGACACAGAGCGAGGGCCGCGAGCCAGACGACCGTGCGGTGGGCCGTCCGGGCGGCACGTATCGGAGAAGCCGGAGGGGTGCTGTCCGGGAGCGATGCGGCGGCTGAGACGGGCATGCCGACGGCGGCTGACGAAGGCCGCGGAGCCGGTGCCGAAAGCAGTGATTCGGTCCGGAGTGCCGTCCAGACACGTTCCACGAAATCGTCGGAAACCCCCGGTTCGCCGTCGCGGGCAGTGTGCGGCGGGACGCTTGGTGACCGAAAGTCCGCCGATCGTCGGCCGTCCGGTGCGGCGAGGTGTCGTGGGGCGGTGTCCGGCGTGAACGGTGCCGGGAGCGCGGAGGGGGCCGCCGATCGGTCGGGGGTGAACAGGGATTCGAACGCGATCAGCGTGCCGTAAAGGTGTCGGCAATCGTCGCAGGCGTGCAGGTGTTCGGCCAGCTCGGCGGACAGCACGGTCAGGCTGCGCCGGTCGGCCAGTTCATGCAGTCGTGGGCGGGCGTGTTCACAGTGCATCGGAGTCACTCCCGCTGGTCTGGTGAGGCGATCCGTAGTTCCAGCCGCGGCGGCGGAGGTGCTCGGCCATTTCGTTCCGCGCGCGATGGAGCCAGGTCTTGATGGTTCCGATGGGCCGTTGGAGATGGGCCGCGACTTCTTCGAGGCTCATCTGCTGCTCGTAGAACAGTTCGAAGGCGCGGCGGTACTCGGGTCGCAGGGTGTTCAGGGCCACAAGGATTTCCTCGCGAACTTCTTCTGCTCGATAGCGTGCATCGGTCGATCCACCGTCGAACTGCAGGGGCAGATGGTCGGGGCGTTTCAACACCCGCTTTCGCGTGGTGCGACACTGGTTGACGGTGATCGCCAGCAGCCAGGGTTTCAAGGGTCGGCTGCCGTCCCAGGTATGCAGATGCTTGAAAACGCGGAGGAAGACGTTCTGCGCGACGTCTTCCGCTTCGGCCAGCTTCCCCAGTTGCCGACGGCAGACGGCGATGACCAGGCGATGGTACTTCTCCAGCAGGCGGCGCATGGCGGAACCGTCCCCGTCCCGGATCCGCTCCACCAGTTCGGCGTCTTCCAGGTCGTGGGTATCGCGCGGTTCGTCGTCCAGGGCGGATTCGGTGACCGGGCCACTCCTCACGCAGTGTTTCTCCGGTAGTGATCCTGCCGTCCGCGTTGCGTCGTGGGCTGACCGGGCATGGCCACCGTCGACCGGTCGGCCGTCACAGCAGTATACCGGCTGCGGGCAGGGGAAGTTTCGTCGTTTGTCTGCGGGCGGGCGATTCTTGCGGGCGGTTCCGACCTCCGAGGCGACACGGTGGATCGGTGTGAGGGCGCGGCGGTCAGCGGGGCCCGGGCACGATGAGCGTCAATGCGGCGGGCAGGATGCGGCAGGTGCCGGCGGTGTGTCCGGCGGGGTCGCCGTCGAGCTGAACGGGGGCGGGCGGCGCCGACGGGGCCGGTGTGACTTCGATGGAGCAAGCCCGGACGATCCGTACATTCGGATCACGGTGGATGCGGCCGAGCGCGGCGCGGGCGAGATAGCGGAGGACATCGCGGCGGCGCCGGCGGAGGAAAACGCAGACGTCGAAAGCGCCGTCCCGGGGATCGGCCTGGGGCGTGAAGCTCAACTGCATGGCATAACCCGGGTTGTTGACGATGATGGCGTGGAAGGCCTGCACCTGCTGTCCGCTGTCGAAGCGCAAGACCTGCGGAGGATGGCGGTAATTCCACAGGGTGCGGGCGGTGGCGAGCAGGTAGTTCCAGCGGCGGATGTGGCCGCGACGGCGTGCGTGCGTCTGCAGGACGACGTGGCCGTCGAAGCCGATGCTACACATCAGGGTGAAACGGCGGCCGTTCCATTCGCCCAGGTCGACGCGGATGCGGTGGTCGGCGGCGATGATGTGGGCCAGACGGCGGCCGTCCGAGGGAAGTCCCCAGTAACGGGCCAGAAGATTTTCGTGTCCCAGCGGGAGGGTGGTGACCGGGACGTCCGGGAAGCGATTGATGACGTCGGCCACGGTTCCGTCGCCTCCGGCCGCGACGATGCACCGCAGCCGGTTGCGCCAGTTCGGGTCGTCCATCCGCCGCTGCAGCCGCGCGCGGGATGCGTACAGCCGGGGGTCGAAGCCCAGCCGCCGCAGTTCGTCGACCAGCCGGAGCAGTTCCCGGCGGTTCTGACCGTGGCCGGAGATGGGGTTCCGTTGGATCGCGACCCAGTTGCGCATCATCCGAGACTTTCCACAAACAGTGTGAGGGAAGGAAAGCGCGGGGCGCCGGTGTCGGCGAGTGCCGGGATCCGCGGGACAAAGGCGGCCGGTGCGGGCGATGCCGCCGCTGGCGGACGGCGGTCGAGCCAGATCACGGGCATTCCGATGCGTCGCGCCGGGGCGACATCGTCTCGCGGATCGTCGCCGACGTAGGCGACGCGTTGCGGCGGGCATCGCAGCCGGCGGCAGAGCCGGTGAAAGAAATCGCCGGAGGGTTTTCGTACGCCGAGATCGGTGGAAGTGAACACGGTTCGCAGTGGGGCCAGTTCGGGGAGTCCGCGGCGGACCGCGTGCAACCGGCGGTCGAAGTTCGAAGCCGCGGCCAAGGCGTATCCGGTGCGATCCAGTTTCGTCAGTCCGAGCGCCACGTCGTCGAATACCCGCCAGGCTTCCGGGCGTCCGAAGTGTGTCCACAGAGCCTCGAAGCACGACGCGAATGCCGGGTGGTCCTCGGGCAGTGCCAGTGCCCGGGCGACGATCCACCGCCACCGCCGCCGTTCGAGGCCTTCGTCGGTTTCCGGCTGCAGGAACTCCGTGGGCACGACGGGCCGGGGAATGGCCGTGCGAGGTCTGCCTGCCGGGGAAGCGGCGGACGAATCCCGATCGGTGGATGCATCGGCGGTCGGATTCGGCAC
>RFHO01000410.1 GCA_003696385.1 Planctomycetota bacterium
CCGGATGGACTGCGAATCGCGCCGTCGCCGGACGATCCCGTAAGCCATCCTTCGGGGCTGGTGCTCAATATGGTCCTGGAGGGTGATTTCGACGTTCGGCTGCGGTGTGGTCTGTCGATGGCGGAGTCCGCGTCGAGCGGTCGTGGTCCCGTGATCCAACTGCGTGGTCGGATTGAAGGCGCTCGCCCCCAGGAATTCGTCCTTGGGTTGGCCTGGCGGCACGGTGGTGCCCGGCTTGCGGCTGCGGTCCTTGCACTTCCATCGCGGGAGGAAACATTCCGATCTGCACGCGACGTTGACGGTCGCCGCGCGGGGGGATGGTTGCGTGTCCAACGGATCGGGAACCGACTCCGTTTCGGGGAAGCTTCGGATAGCGAGCGACCGCGGTTCCGGAGCTTGGGTGAGGTTGCCTGCTTACCGGGGCCGGTTGGCCCGCTTCGCATCGTTGTGGATCCCGGTGCTGCGGAAAACGCCCTGGTTGCGGAGGTGCAGGAATTGGCCGTCACCGCCGGGGACATCCGCGGGCTATCACCGCGTTACGAGACGGCTGGCTTCTGGGTGGTGGTCTGGGCCGGAATCGCCGCGGCGGCGATGACGGCGGGATGCCTGCGGGCGGCGCGCTTGCGCCGCATCGATGAGGCTTTCGGTGCGGGCTGAACGGACCACAGACCGTCCGGGGGATCGCGGACCGGAGTGCGATCGAGCGGGTGGCGTGTTTCGGGGGCCAGTTTTTGCCGGAGGTCTCGGAGGATGGGCCGGTTGCGGGAGGCCACCGGTGTTGCTTTCCGAAGGGCGAACCGCCGGCGCGTCGATTGCTGTGAGACTTCGTGATGGACGAGCTGATGGCCCTGTTCTGGCTGACGGCCTCCGCGTTGTTCTTCGCGGCTGCCGTACGGCTGGCCCGCCGAATATTTCCGCAGGACCGTGCTGCCGAGCATGCGATGCATGCCGTGGTGGTTTCCTGGAGTGGGCTGGTTGTCATTTCGTTCGTGTTGGCCCTGGGGCACTGGCTCACGCCGGTCGCGCTGCTGATCACCGTCGGCCTGCTGAGTGCGGTTGTGCACTTCGGGTTGTCGTTTACAGGGGGAGATCGGCCGGCGGCCGCCGGGCGGTGTGCTGTGTCCGAGCATGTCCCAGAACCTGCGCGGAGCGATGCAGGGGCCCAGATCCCACAGCGGTGGTTCGGCTTCCGGGCGCTTCTGTGGGCATGGATCGCGGGTTTCGGTGTGTTCCACGTGCTTCGGTGGGGCGTTCTTGTCTTTCCGCAGAACTGGGATTCGCTGGCTTATCACATTCCGTTGATCGACCACTGGGTTCGGCAACGCACGCTGTATGTGCCCGATTGCGCCTTCTGGTATGTGCCGGGGAACAATGAGTTGTGGGGCCTGTGGGCGACAGGGGCATTTTCCGGCGACTTTCTGGTCGGGTTGGACAATGTGCCCGCCGGGATTCTTTTCGTGACGGCGATGCTCGCCCTGGCCGGGCACTTGAAGATCCGGCGTCCGTGGTCGGACCTGGCGGTGCTGGCAGCGCTCGCCGCGGAGCCCGTCGTACGGCAGCTCGTCGATGTGGAAAACGATCTCGCGGTCGCGGCGTTGTTTCTGGCGGTGCTGGCCTACGGAGTGCGTTATGCTGTCGGCCGCCGGGCGGCGGACGTGGTTTTCGCGGCGGCATCGGCCGGGCTGCTGACCGGAGTGAAGTATTACGCTCTCGGGTATGCGGTGGCGGCGGGCTGTGCCGTGGCGGTGCCGCTGCTGATCGGTCGCGAGTTGCGGCCGGTGGCTTGGGGTCTGGCGTGGGGTGTGCTGGGCGCGCTGGTGCTGGGGGCCGGCTGGTACCTGCGCAACTGGTGGGCCACGGGGACGCCGCTGTTTCCTCTGGGATTCTCCAGTGGGACGGACGTGTGGGGGCGGATGCGTCCGGGCAGTCTCGCCAGTACGCTCGCTTTCTCCGGCCGGTGGGTCGTCTGGCCGCTGCTGATGCGCGCCGTCGGCGCGCAGACCGGATGGTGCCACCTTGCGGCGCTCGCTTCGCTGCCGGTCACAATTCCGTACCTGGCATATCGAGCCGTCCGTCGGTCCTCCGGTCGGCAGGCGTATCGGCTTGGGCTGCTCGCCGTGGCCGTCCCGGCGGCGGCTCTCGTCTATGTTTGCATACCGAACGCGGTCGAGACCGCTCCGGGGGCTCTCAACATGTTGCGTTTGCAGTACCACCCCGTGCGGTTCGGATTGCCGCTGTGGACGGTGAGCCTGTTGGCGTTGGCGGCGATGCTCAGCGACGTCTGCCCGGCTCGGAGCGGGCTCTTCGGGCATCACGAGGCAGGGTGGATCGGCCGGAGTATGTGGGCGTTGTGCATCTCCGCCTGCGGCGTGGGCGTGTTGGGGCAGTTGTGGCGGCGGTGGGGTCCTTGGGTGTCGCTCGAGGGCGCGTTGCTGGCGACCGATTTCGCCGTTGCCGGTTGGGTGGTCCGGTGGGGCACGAAGCGGCTCGACCGTCGGCGGTGTGTACTGGTGGCGGTGTGTGGGGCAATGATGCTGTCGGGCGCCTTCGCTTGGGGGATCGGTCTGCGGGCGGGTCGGTGGCACGAAGGTTTCTGGAGGCATTACGACGCCAGCCTGCGAACGCGGATTTTTTCGCGGTTCGTGAGCAGGCTCGAGCCAGACGCCGAACGGATCTGTGTATGCGACTATCGCTATTACCCGTTTTTCGGATCGCGCCGTCGGTTTGACGTTTGTCGCCCCTTGTGGATTCCCGATGGGACCGCGCTGCGCAGGTATCTCCGCATGCACGAGGCCACCGTGGTGGTCTGTCGTCACCGGGACACCAATCCGCAGCGGCGCTATGCCGGCGTGGCACGATGGATCAAGACCGATCCGGACCTGTTCGACGTGGTGTACGAAGACTCTGTTTACATCGCAGCACGCATCCGGCGCGGCGTGGCGGCGTTTGCGGCCAAGCGCAGCGAGCGACGGCCCGGCCGGCGTATTCAAAGGCATAGTGGACGCGCTCAAAGCCCGGACGGGGCGTAACGTGGTCGGTCTGCGCGTCGTGCGGAGGGATTCGGGGCCCGATTTGCAGACCGCGACGGTTGGTTGACCGGCGGATGCTGTCGCACTATGCGAGCCGGTCGGGTGATCTGCTCTTGCACTTGGGCAGCGATTTGTGGTCCGCTACGGGCGCGGGTTGCGATCACGGGCGCCCGTAGCGGATTGGGAAGGTCGAGTCCATCCGGTGGGGCATGGAACAGGATGGGAAGGGCATGGACGTCTGCTATCGCGTGCGGTGCAAGCCGGCCGGCTGGGTGCTCGACGCGATCGAAGGGCGTCGTCGCGGTCCACTCGTTCCGTTCGCGCGTGCTGCGCTGACGGTGGCCGGCGCTGCGTATGGCGTGGCGGTGCGGCTGCGGAATCACGCCTACGATCGCGGGCTGCTGGCGGCACGGGACGTAGGCGTTCCGGTGGTCAGTGTCGGGAATCTGACGGCCGGCGGGACCGGAAAGACGCCGATGGTCGCCTGGCTGGTGTCGTTGTTGCAGAAGTGGGACCGGCGGCCGGGAATCGTCAGTCGAGGATATCACGGTGCTGGTTCGGCAGCGGCGGGCGACGGGGCGGTGAACGACGAATTCCTGGTGCTCGAACAGTTGTGCCCGAGTGTGCCTCACGTGCAGGAGGCGGATCGGGTGGCGGCCGCCGAGCGGGCCGTGCGGCGGTTCGGTTGTGACTGCATCGTGGCCGACGATGCCTTTCAGCACCGGCGGCTGGCGCGGGACGTGGA
>RFHO01000411.1 GCA_003696385.1 Planctomycetota bacterium
CGCCCCCCGCGTTGCCGGCGGCGAACCAGCTTTTTTCGACGCGACGGCCGGGTAGCGCCGCCGTGGAATCAAAAAAAGCAGGTTTGGCTCCGGCATCGGCGTGAGGGCCGTTGTCGGAAGTGAACAGGATGAGGGTGTTCTCCAGGAGTCCCTGCAGTTGCAGGTGGGCGACGATCTGGCCGACGCTGGCGTCCAACCGGGAGACCATTGCGGCGTAGCGCTTTTGCGGCGGCGGCCAGTCGGTGCCTTCGTACGGGCTGGTGTCGGGAACTTCCAGGCCGTCTTCTCCGGCTTCGTTGTTGGCATGGGGAATGGTATAGGCCAGAAGCAGAAAGAAGGGCTTGTTGCGGTGCTCGGTGATGAAGGTCATGGCCTCGCGGGTGAACAGGTGATGCGAGTACTGCGATTTCTTGATCGCCACGCCGCCCCGTCCGCGGACTTCGACGACGTTGCCCTTGATGGGGCATCTGGTGTCGTTCTTCCACAGAAAGTCCGGGTAGTAGTTGTGGGCGTGGATCGGATCCAGGTAGCCGAAGAACGTCTGAAAGCCGAACTTCAGCGGGTCGCCCGGCACCGGGGGATCACACAGCCCCCACTTGCCGATCAGGGCCGTGGCATAGCCGGCCTTCTGCAACACGCTGGCCAGCGTCACGGTCTGCGGGGCCAGCCGGATATGGGAGGTTCCGCGGATATCGGCATGACCGGTGTGCTTGCCGGTCAACAGCGTGCAGCGCGCGGCGGCACCGGTCGGTGCGCCGGCGTAATGCTGCGTGAACCGGGCCCCCGTCCGCGCCAGCCGGTCCAGGTTCGGCGTGCGGATGAATCGCTGGCCGTAGCAGCCCAGGTCCCCCAACCCCAGATCGTCGGCGATGATCAGCACGATATTCGGCGGACGGCCGCTCCGCCGGGGCGCTTCGCCACGAGCCGGTGGTGGCGCCGCAGGTCTCGTATCGGGCGCGGTTTGCTCCGCGCCCTCGCCGGCGGCTCCGACCGTGGATGGTCGGACGATTCGTTCCGACGAAACTCCAGCAACGACCCGCCAGCGGATCACCCGGAGACAACCCGTTTTGCGATCGACCTGGATCAGCGGTCGCAGGTCGACCGGCGTGAGGTGTCCCGCACGGCGGGATCGGCAGAGGCGAGGGTGGTTGGCCGGGAGGAGAGGGGCAGCGCGGGACGCGTCGCGTGTGCCCTTGCGCGACGGCTGGTTACAGGGCGGTGCCCCCCGAACGCTCGTGGCGAGACAAATCCAGCCGACGGCCAGCAGGACAGCGACGCGGACTCCGCGGCACCGATGGACGGGAAGCCGTCCACTGGGGCGCGGTTCTGCGGCCGGTGCAGTGCCGCGGGCAGGCGTTCGACGCGGCGGCCTGCGGGCCGTGATGGGATGCGGCTCACCGGCGGACTCTGGGAAGGTGGCGTTCGATGCCATGGTCGCAGCGGCCTGTGGCTGATTCGGGGGACCGGCTCGGGCCGTTCGGTGGGAAAACGAATAGACGACCGTGCGATGCGGCGTTGCTGTTTGGTTTTCGGCGTCCGTCGGGGCACTCCGACAGGGACGGCGTCCAAGTCGCAAACCCTTTACGATCCGCATGTAACGCGACGTTGTCAACCGAGTGCGCGGAGTGGAGCTTGTCGGTGCGGCGGGCGGGCTCTATGATCGCCGCTTCGCGCCGTCCCCTCAGTTTCGGGCCGGCGGGAAATGCGCGGCCGGGCGATGAGTGGACGGTGGTGCCCATCGCGAGAGGCAGACCGACCAGATCGGGCACCCCTCCACGCTCGCGGAACGCGAACCGCACCGGCGCCGATCGAATCGAGCAGAGGGCCGTCGGAATTTGCCGCGGCCTGCGGGGCCGGTTTGCCCACAGGAGAGGCCTGCAAATGTCGAAGAACATGGATGCCATCGTATCGCTGTGCAAGCGGCGGGGCTTTCTGTTCCAGTCGTCCGAAATCTACGGCGGGATGAACGGATTCTGGGACTACGGCCCGCTGGGCGTGCTGCTGAAGCGGAACGTGCGCGAAGCGTGGTGGTCGGACATGATTTCTCTGCACGACGAGACGTCGGTTCCCCCCGGTGCGCCGCGTGCGTTTCAGATGGTGGGATTGGAAACGTCGATCATCATGCACCCCCAGGTGTGGAAGGTTTCCGGCCACTACGATCTGTTCCACGACATGATGGTCGACTGCCGCACGTGCAAGGCGCGGTTCCGGGCTGACCACGTCTCGACCAGCGAATGCCCACTGAAGCCGAGCAAGGCTCCCGGCGAGTTCGAACGGTGCGATCTGACCGAGCCGCGCGAATTCAACCTGATGTTCAAGACGACCGTCGGGGCACTGGGTGGCGAGGAGAACGAAGCGTTCCTGCGTCCGGAGACCGCTCAGGGGATGTTCGTCAACTTCAAGAACATCCTGGACACCAGCCGCGTGAAGATCCCCTTCGGTGTGGCGCAGATCGGCAAGAGTTTCCGCAACGAGATCACGCCGCGGCATTTCACGTTCCGCTCTCGCGAGTTTGAGCAGATGGAGATGGAGTTTTTCTGCCATCCGAGCGAGTCACGGGCGTGGTACGAGTATTGGCGGAACCGTCGCTACGAATGGTACGTGCGGCTGGGAATCCGCAGCGACAACCTGCGCCTGCGGGAGCACACCCCGGATGAGCTGGCCCATTATTCGGTGGGCACGGCCGACGTCGAGTATGCGTTCCCGTTCCTCGCTCCCGGCGAATTCGGGGAATTGGAAGGTATCGCCCACCGGGGTGACTTCGACCTCCGGTCTCATTCCGAAGGCAAACTGATCCGCAAGGGTGACCAATTGGTGGTGGAAACCGACGAGAACGGCAATCCGAAGTATCGCGGCAGCGGAAAGGATCTTTCATACTTCGATGACCAGACCCGCGAGCGGTACGTCCCGCATGTGGTGGAGCCCGCCGCGGGCGCCGATCGGGCCACGCTGGCCTTCATCTGCGAAGCCTACGACGAGGACGAACAGCCGGACGAAAAGGGCGAGCTGAAGAAACGCACGGTGCTGCGGCTGCATCCGCGGCTGGCTCCGATCAAGGTCGCGGTGTTTCCGCTGATCAAGAAGCACGGGATGCCGGAGACGGCCACGACGATCTACCGCGAGTTCAAGGCCGCCGGCGTGGACGCGGCGTATTCGGAGCGCAGTGCCATCGGCCGGCGATACCGCCAGCAGGACGAGATCGGCACGCCGTTCTGCGTGACGGTGGATGGCGAAACCGAGCGGGACGGGTGCGTCACCGTGCGCGACCGGGACACTCTGGAGCAGCAGCGCGTTCCCGTCGGAAAGGTGGTCGAATACGTGCTGGAGCGGTTGAAGGCCTGAGGGCGGAAGCGGAACGTCCCCGCCCGTTCGATACACGTTCGTGGGATTTTCGTGTGAGCGGGCGACCGGTGATCGCGGCAGCCGTGCCAATCGACGCGCGACCATGGGCGATCGGGCAGCGGAGCCGGGAGTGGGGAGGGACACGAACATGCCGGACGCCATTGCCGTCGTGCTGGCGGCGGGCAAGGGGACACGGATGAAGTCCGACCTGCCCAAGGTGCTGCACCCGGTGTGCGGCCGAGCGATGGTGGAATTCGTCCTCGACGCGGTGTCGGCCGCAGGTGTCCGTGAAGCGATCGTGGTGGTGGGGCATCAGGCCGAACGCGTGCAGGCGGCGCTGGCCCACCGGGAAGGAATCCGGTTCGCCCGGCAGGAACCGCAACTGGGAACCGGACATGCGGTGATGCAGTGCGAGCCGCTGCTGCGCGGCCACGACGGGCCCGTTCTGGTGGTTGCGGGGGACACTCCGTTGCTGACGCCTGCGTCGCTGGCGCGTTTGTTGCGCGTCCAGCGGGAGCGATCGGCCGCCTGCGTGATCGGTACGGCAGTGACCGAGCGCAACGCGGGACTGGGGCGGATCGTCCGCGATGCCGACGGGACGTTCCTGCGGATCGTCGAAGAAAAAGATGCCACCGATGAACAGAAGGCAATCCGCGAGGTGAACACCGGTTGCTATGCGTTCGACACGCAGCCGCTGCTGGAAGCGCTGCGCGCGCTGCGACCGGAGAACAAACAGGGTGAATACTATCTGACGGACTGCGCGGCCATTCTGCTGGGTCGCGGCGGCACGGTGCTCGCCGAGCCGTGCTTTTCGATCGAGGAAGCGATGGGTGTGAATACGCCCGAGCAGCGTGCGGCCGTGGAAGAACTGCTGTCGCGGCGCGGCGATTGGAGTTGACGCCGCAGCGCGCGAGCGGGCGTGCGCTGCCTGCCATTCTTTCTTGCGAGGCGGCGACGCAGGTCGCCTGCGGGGCTCCGTGGGGGGCCGCGGGCGCGAGGCCCTTCGGCCTCTGGCGATCTCTTCGAAATGGCCCAACTTTCGATCGCCGTGGCGATCGGACTGAATCATCTGGGCAAGCTGTGCCGATTGTACGAGTAACACGGATCGCGCCGGAGATGCGCCTTGCGCCCGGTATGTCTCGCCGTGTGGGATCATCACGTGGCCGGAGGCTGGGCGGCCGCACCAGTGTGCCAGCCGGCGCTCGGGCCGTCGCGTCGGCAGGCGAGTCCGTGTGGAAATGCGGGACGAGCGGGCCACCGACAGACGGGGCGCGCTGGAGTATCGGAACCAAGGACGGGACGCACCATGCATTGGACATCGTGGTTGGAGCAGTGGCGACGGCGTCTGGCATCGGGGCTCCGGGGTGCGAAACGGCGGCGGCGGACTTCCGTTGCACGGCCGGGTGAGTCGTGTGAGCGACGTGTGCTGCTGAGCGTCAGTGCGCTGGTGGTCAACGGCGAGCTGCGGGTGTTCTCCGATGGGCCGGATGCGATCGTCATCGGGGCGACGTCCGATGCGACGCCGAAGCTGAACGTGCTGGCGAACGGTGCGGTGGTGACCACCGTCTCGTCGGTGGATGCGTCTTCGGTCACGAAGATCGACGTGCAGGGGAGTGACTCGCCGAATCTGATTGATCTGAGCGGCGTGACGGCGTTTGCGTTCACGAACGTCCAGGACATCCGGGTCGATGCGGGAGACGGGGACGATACGATCGTCGGCAGTCCGGACTTTGCGGACAGCCTGCTGGGGGGCAACGGGCACGACAGCATCTCGGCTCTGGGCGGCGACGATACGGTCGGTGCCGGGGACGGGGACGATACGGTCGTCGGCGGAGACGGATCCGATTCGCTGGACGGGGGCGACGGCACGGACAGCCTGCTGGGCGGCGACGGGAACGACACGATTCTCGGCGGGGACGGCGTCGACATTCTGCGCGGCGATCTGGGCGACGACAGTCTGGAATCGGGGAACGGATCCGGATTCGTCTACGGGGGGCTGGGTAATGACACGATCGTCGGGGGCGATGGTCGCAACATGCTCGACGGCGAAGACGGAGACGACTCGATCCTGGGGGGCCCCAACGACGATTCGATCGTCGGTGGTTCGGGCAACGACACCCTGATGGGCAATCCCGGCGCGGACACCCTGGATGGCGGTGTGGGCAGCGACAAGCTGCTG
This sequence comes from Planctomycetota bacterium, assembly GCA_003696385.1. Taxonomy (GTDB): domain Bacteria; phylum Planctomycetota; class Planctomycetia; order Planctomycetales; family Planctomycetaceae; genus J052. The sequence continues at coordinate 5,522 of RFHO01000411.1, forward strand.
GGGGGGGCCCATGACGACGTCGTCAGCGGCGGCGCGGGCACGGACATGCTCAGCGGCAACGCGGGCGCCGACACGCTGGTGGGCGGCGACGACAGCGACACGCTGTACGGCGGAGCGGGCCGCGATCAACTGTTCGGCGAAGACGGTGCAGACACGCTCCGCGGGCAGGGCGGGGACGACACGTTGTACGGGGGCGACGGCCGCGATTTCCTCAGCGGCGGCTCCGGCAACGACTCGATCGATGGTCATACCAGTCCGACTCCGCCGAACACCGGCGGCCCGCCCGCTCCGCCGCCCACCGGCGGCCCGCAGGTCGTGCAGCGACTGTTCGTCACGCCGATTCCGGATCCGTCCAATTCGGACGTGATGAGCATCGTGGAGATCAGCCCGGTGACCGGGCAGGAAGTGCGCCGCATTCCCAGTCCCAAGCGGATCGACCGCGGTGCCAACGCGCTGGCCTTCGACGGCACCAGCCTGTGGTATCTGAATTCCTTCGGGGCGGACGTCCTGTATCAACTGAACCCCAACAACGGGCTGGTGATCAACGCCACGGACATCACCGTCGGGTCCGGTGAGTTTCACGGTCTGGCGGCGATCGGCGGAAAGGTTTACATCCTGGACGCGGGATTCAACGACATCCTGGAATTCGACCCCGCGAGCGGGACGATCACCAACACGCTGGACATCGACGGGACGAATTCCGGCGTGACGGACTTCGTGGGCGGTCTGGCGGCGATCCGCAATCCGGACCGTCTGATCGCCACGCCGAACAACGGGACGATGGTTGTGGAGATCGACCCGGCGACCGGCCAGGTGACCGGTTCGTTCGACCCGCGCAGCAGCGGCAACGAAACGTCGTACTTCGCCGGCGGCGTCGTGGACGGGACGATTCTTCTGGGGGCAGGAACCCGGCCGCAACTGGAAGCCTTCACGCGCAACGGAACGTTCCTCGGGGAAGTGAACCTGCCGTTCCGTGTCAGCGCGATCGGTGCCGACGATGTGGGTTCGATTCTCTCGCCGCCGCCCACCGGAGACTTCGACATCCGCATCGAATTCCTCGGCGGGTTGACGGCGCCGCAGCAGGCGATCGTCACTCAGGCGGAGGCCCGTTGGGAGTCGATCATTCTCGGCGATGTGCCCGACGTCAGCGGTGTGCCGAACCTGGGAACGGTCGACGACATCGTGATCTACGTCTCGGGGCGACCGCTGGACGGTGTGGGCGGTGAGGCGGCGGTGGGCCTGCCACGCGACGATTCGCTCCGCACCGACGGAACCTTCCTGCCCTACGTCGCGGATCTCACGGTCGATCTGGCGGACGTGGACACGCTGGAAGCGAACGGGAAACTGGTCGACGTACTGACCCGCGAGATCGGCCAGGCGCTGGGGTTCGGGACGATCTGGGACGACCGCGGCCTGGTGGTGAACATGCCGGGAGCCGGCGGTGACGATTTCCGCTTCACCGGTTCTCAGGCGACCGCCGAGTACAACGACCTGTTCAACGTCAGCGAGTCCGGCGTGCCCGTCTCGAACGATCTGATGCACTGGCGGGAGAGCGTTTTCGTCAATGAACTGATGACGCCGGTGCCGGAGGGCGCCGGGGTGAAGGAGCCGATCAGTCGGGTCACGATCGCCTCGATGGCGGACCTCGGGTACATCGTCGATCTGAACGCGGCGGATCTGTACGTGGCTCCCAACAATCCCAACCCGCAGCCGACGGGTCTGCCGGGCGACACGCTGCAGGGGGACGACGGCGACGACACGATCTTCGGCACCGATGGCAACGATCGGATTCTCGGGGGGCTGGGTGATGACACCGCCGACGGCCGGTTGGGGGACGATTCCATGTTCGGCGGTGGCGGGAACGACACGCTGATCGGCAATGGCGGAAACGACACGCTCCGGGGCCAGGGAGGCACGGACAGCCTGCAGGGCGGCGAAGGGGACGACGTCGGCGTGTGGCGGGGCGCGGCGGACGGCATGGACCGTTTCGAAGGCGGCGATGGAGCGGACGTCGCCGAAGCCCGCGGTACCACGGGGACGGATCGGTTCCATGTGACGCAGTCGGCCGGCGACGAGCTGCAGGTTACCGACGGCGCCGGTTCGCTGACCGTGGACGCGATGGTCAGCGAACTGCGACTGCTGACCGACAACGGCCATGATCGTCTGACGATGGATTCGGTGGACCGTGTGGCTCCGATACTGGTCCGCTTCGACCTTGGTCGGGGCAACGACCGGCTGGACGCCTCCGGGGCGCAGCTCGGCGACGTGCAACTGGTGTTCAATGGCGAGGATGGGAACGACACACTGCTGGGCAGCGAAGGCAGCGACGTGGCCTTCGGTGGACAGGATGACGATTCGCTGGTGGGCAATGGCGGCGGCGATACGCTTAACGGCGACGATGGCGAGGATTCGCTGGAGGGCGGTGACGGCAACGACGTGTTGCTGGGTGGAGGGGGATTCGACACGTTGCTGGGCGGGGACGGTGACGACTCCGGCCTGGGCGGTGAAGGCAACGACACACTGGACGGCCAGTCCGGCAACGACACTCTGGACGGCCAGCGGGGCAACGACAAGGTGATCGGCTCGCAAGGAAACGACAGCCTCACCGGAGACGATGGGCGTGATTCGCTGTTCGGGGGAGCCGGCGACGATGTGCTCGACGGCGGCCGCGGGGACGACACGCTGCGCGGTCAGGGCGGCAGCGATCGGTTGCACGGCCGCGACGGGAACGACTGGATGATCGGTGACGTGGGCAACGACACGGCCAACGGAGGCAACGGAGACGACTTCATCGACGGTGGTTCGGGCGACGACCGGATGTGGGGGATGGACGGCGACGATCGCGTTCTGGGACGGGACGGTCGGGACACGCTGCTGGGCGGCGACGGCAACGATATGCTTCTCGGCGGAGCGGATCCGGACATTGCCCTCGGTGGCGACGGCGACGACACCGTCGACGGGCAGGGATCGACGGCGGATACGCTGGCGGGGAACGAAGGCAACGATATCGTGGTGGCCGATCCGGGCGAAATCGACGAAAACTTCCAGATCCCGCAGGACGTACTCGATGATCTGAACATGTGAGATGGCGGTCGTC
>RFHO01000412.1 GCA_003696385.1 Planctomycetota bacterium
CGAGCTGGACAGCGGCCGGGCAAGCTGTGGACTGAGGGGAATCGTCGCTCGGATACACTTACTCCGCTGGGAAGAGATTCTGCGTTTCCGCTGTGGACTGAGGGGAATCGTCGCTCGGATACACTTCTTTGCCACGTAACTCGGCCTGTGCCGGGGAGTTGCGTGGCCGGCCACTCGGTCAAAACAGCTCAAGTTGGCGTGGTGGGCGCTCATTCGGCTTCCGTTTTTTCCCGACGAAGTTCTGCATTTTGGCGAACTGGCGGTCCGTTACCGTGAGGAGTCGAATGTTCCCTTCCGGAGGCAGGCGCCGGCAAATCGACTGCCCCACGCGAGCGGCCGCATCCTCGCTGGGACAGCAGCGAGCATAGACGGATAGTTGCAGCATGCTGAAGCCCGATTCGATCAGGAAGTTGCGAAACCGGGCGTAATCTTTTCGATGCTGCGCGGTTCGCACCGGCAGATCGAACATGACCATCAGCCACATGATGCGATACCCGCAAAGTGCAAACTCCCGGCGTGGCACGATCGCACCCTACCACTGCGGTAACAGGAGGTTCCTTCCTTTTTTCTGAAACACATCCACCAGCGAGGCGGCCAGTCGTCGACAAGCGGTGAACAGGGTCGCCTGTTGCCCTTCGAGTTCGACCAAACCGGTCAGACGTGACACCAGAAAGCGTTTGGTCTCGGGATCCAATCCGACAAAGTCGGGGTTTGCCCGGCAGCGTTCCACCACGGCTCGATCGACCAGCGGCCGAAACGGTTCCATCAGGTCGTCGGCAAGGCAATATGCGTTTTCGCGGTGGTGGTGATGTATTCCCAGCGCCGGATGCAACCCCGCGGCAACGATCGCGCGGGCAACGATGGCCCGCAAAACCGCGTATCCATAATTGAGCAAGAGGTTTTCGTCCGTAGCCGTCCGGTCGCGACGCAATGCGTGGTCGCCGAAAAGAAACTGCCAGTAGCGACGGGCCGCCTGCGCCTCTACGTTGGTGGTGTCACCGGAACGGACTGACTTCACCAGGCGGCGCAGGCCAAAGTCACTCAGGTGAAGAGATTCCAGGCATGCGGCCTGCGATCGGATCTTCGCACGTACGATCTGTTGCCACAGCCGCTTCTTCGTCGGTCGCGACGCATCTGCCTGGGCACGCATTCGGGGCGGAGCCAGGCCGTGCCCGGTGAGCGGAAGCAGAAGTCCAATCGGCAGATGCCTCTGGTCGCAAACGACCATCACGCCCCCGGCCTGCGTCAGCTCGACCAGTACGGCCTGCGTGTATGTCACCTGGGGATGAGCTACCAGCAGGACGGCCACCTCAGTCAGGGGAACGGACCGAAGCGGCTGGCCGGGCTGCTCGACCATCAACTGGTGACGTCGGACGAACAGCCTTGCAGGACGAGATGAGAAATCGAGGATGCGGTCAATCATTGGCCGGAAGGATCTTGCCAAGCGGATCGACGACGACCTTCCGTGCCCGGGCGCTCCTTAACCTGTCGGGACTCAGCCGCACCCGTTGCCCACTTTGCTTTCTCCTCACGCTACTGGGCCGTGCGTCCGAATGCAAGACGAATTCCAATTGCCTTGAACTGATTGCTTCGACCTTGAAGATGTTTCGCTGGCCCTGGTAGTTCATCTCGACCATTTCGGTCGGTCGCAACGAAAACAGGAAGCGTTTGTTCGGCCCGTGGTCGCGCTTCACGACGGGCTCACCAGCTCGGTACCGTGCATAGGCTTCCAGTCGCGAGACGATGTGCCCTTCCCACCGCAATTCGCGGCCCTGGGTGTCGAGTTCGGCGACGATTTCCATGTGCGAATTGCTACCCGGGGCCACATAGCGGCGTTTCGCCGGAGATCCGATCGGTTGAACGGTTCTCCGCGCCTGAATACGTGCGGCGCGGACGGGAAAGACGTTGCCCGCCCTGTCGGTTCGATGCGGGAGGTTTTCCGGTACCGCAAAGACTCGCTTCGGATCGGCGTTTTCGCGTCCCGTGACCGCCTTCAACTTCTCGAGCACCAGTTGGCGAACGACAGGATCGATAATCCGCTGCACTTCCTCGGACGACATCTGATCCAGCCGTTTGCGAACGGTGACCACCTGATCGACGCGGCCATTCGGTCGCAGAACGTTACGGATCCCGTAATTGGTTTCTTCGTGCAGTGCTCCGCTCAGGCGTCGTTTCGCTCGATGCGAGACGACGATGCAGTCGATAGCCCGCTGGACGCTTTGCACGAAATCCGGCCACGGCTCGGGAAGTTCGACCTGGATCCGTCCCAGACGACTTTCGGACTGCTGCGAAGCCCGTGAATACCGCTGGATCACGGCCGCATCCGTCAGCGCGATGACAATGGCATCAACGGCATGATGGCGATGATCATCGCGGTTCTTGCCGCTGCCGGGCCCCAGAATCCGCCCCAGCCCCCAGGCGCGGGCCATTTGGGAGGTAACCGGCCCGGTCGTGGTCTGAACGCGGCGTTTGCCGCTTTCGTCGATGACACCGCCGTAGAGCAGCCCGAGGTACTCGACAGCAGCCCTGGTGATGTAGCGTGTGTCACTGAGCTGGCGATTGACGAACTCGTCGGTGACTTCCGTCAGAGCGAACAGTTCGAATTTTCGTTTGGCCAAAGGTCCCTGGAAGCGCCCGACGCGGCTGAGGATTTCGTGCCACCTCTGTTCGTCGCCGCCGTAGGCCTCCCAGGGCGTTCGCCCGCGTTTCCGCTCGCGGTTCTCTTCGTGGTAGCAAAGCGTCTTGTTGACGATGGAATCATCGAGGGACCGCGAAAACGGAATGATGTGCTCGATATCGAATTGCGGATGCGAGCCGATGAGAGCCTCCATGGAAATCGTCCGACCGGTGTACGGGCATTCCCAGTTGCACTCTTCGGCCAGGATCACTTTCAGGATATGTGTGTTACGGGGCTGCTGGATGCCGAGCTCCCGGATGACTCTTTCCTTGGCAGCGTCTCGCTTGCGTTCGTTTTCTCGCATCTGTTTCCAGCGCTGCTTGCGCCGTTCGCGGGACATTTTGAGGTCGCGTGCCAGCTCGACGCGAATCGCCTGTGGTTTGCCATAGCGCGCGACGATAGCGTTCACGACGCGGCGCAGTTCGGTCAGGGCCCGGCAGACGACGGGATTGCGCAGCTCGGACATTGCTTCGCGGACCGGTGGGAGGCGGTCGTACACCGTGTGTGTTTCGCGCGGTCCGTACTCGTTCTTGATCGCCGTTTGCAGCCTTTCTCCGGCGTGCAAACGGGGCAACAGTCGGCGCAAGGCCTTCCGTGAGAACGATGCGAAGTTCGACGGCAAGGGAACGTCTACGACCTGGCCGGCCATCGTCTCATCGAGATCCCAAGCCCGCTGTAGTCGGCGGACAAGCGCCTGTTCGTCGCGAAACGAGATGATCTCATCGACGAATTCTTTTCGTCGATCCGGCGGCATCGCATCCCAGCGGTCGCCGAGAATCGAACGCAGCCGCGCGGCCGTCTGGTTGCCCATCAACTTGGACTCACCGCCGGCTTCCAAGTTGAATTCATAGAGGAAGCGGTCACCTCGCGGCCGGCGGAACCCCAGCAGGCGTCGAATCTGCGAAAAGGTGAGTTTTTCGTGTACGTCGAGAGCATCGGTCAGTCGCCGGCGTTCTTCGGCCGTCAGCCGCCGCCAGCCGTCGACGTCGCGCACTTCCAGGTCGTTGACCCGCTGCAGGTAGCGGAATTCCTGAAACTCCAGACACGCTTCCGGCGCGCGGCGTCTGCCCCGTTCCAGGCTGCAGCGACCGACCAGCCCCCGTTGCGACTTCAGCGGCCGTTGAAAGAAGATGGCACGGTGAATAGCCTGTTTGTGCCGATCGGTCAGCGCGGCATTGTCCCGAGCCTGCCGTTCCCAGA
>RFHO01000413.1 GCA_003696385.1 Planctomycetota bacterium
ACCTGATCGTGGCCCTGCGCGCGCTGCGGCGGACGCGCAGCCTGGGTTGCTCGATCGATCCCACTCCCGAAGGGCTGTCGGCCCTCACCGCGTGGCTGCGACGCAACAGCAGCCCGGCGCCGCTGGCGGTCGTCCGCCGTCGCTACGGGCAGATGGCACGGATCCTGGGGCCGCAGGACGTCCGCGTGTGGGGCGTTCCGCCCGACACGCACTTCGCACACGCCCTGGTCGAAGCCGACTACCTGATGAAGCTGATCGCCATGGGGCTGGAACCCTCCCGCGTACGCGGACTGCGCAGCTACCTCGCCATGATGACGCCGCAGGGCAACTCGCAACAGCGGTTCTGGTTCACACCGTTGTATGACGCGTTCTATCGCACCGAAGACGGCCTGGCCGACGCGCTGGAGGGCCAGCGGGCGCAATTGCTGGCCCAGGAAGAACTCGTCGGGCCCGACGGGCGGCGGCAACCGTCCCCGTTCACCCGGCATTCCACGCAGGCGTTCGCCCGGCAGTTCACCGAACGGTTTCCGGAACTGGTCCGCAAGCACCCGCCGTTCGCCAGTTTGCAGAATCTGTTCGACCTGGCCGTGATCGCAGCACTGATCACCCGCGAGGAACTCGACGAACGGGTCGGCTGGACGCCGACTCTGTTCCTCGACGAAGATCGTTTGAACGTGGCCCGCGGCCCCGTGCCGCGGCGGTCCCCCACGCTGGTCAACATCCGCCAGGTCAACCGCGGCACCGTGATCGGCCTGCTGTGCGGCGGTGTCGAAATCGCTCCGCCCGCTTTGGTGCAACCGGCCGCCTTCCGCACCGACGGGAAGGCGAAGACCCTGCCGGACGTACGCTCCGCCGCCGACCCGGCCCGGATCCCGAAGACGGCCTGGTGGTGGGACTGATGCCGCGCCCGGATCGGCTCCATTTCGTCCACCCGCAAGAACGTTCGCAACGAAAATCCGGAGGATCCCCCATGCTTCGCCCGCACGCCGTTCGAACCCCCCGCATCGGCCCCCTGACGAACCGGTCCGCTCGGCGGCTGGCCGCCCCCACCGCAGTCGTCCGCACTGCAGCGGTCTGCGGATTTGCCGCATCGCTGGCCGCGGCACTGGTCGGCCGGCCACTGCTTGCCCAAGCCCCCGCCGAGCACGCTCCGTCCCGCAACGGATCCGACTCGGCCGGCGACGGCCACGCGAGCACCTCGCCGTTTACCATTAGTTGGAAGGACAACATGCTGCGGATCCGCGGCCGGCAGATTCCCGGCGGCGAACTGGAGGTGTGGTATCTCGAGGCCTACTGCCGGCCGGGCTCGACGGATCGTGACTGGCGGGAAACGGTGATCGGTCACGAAACGAAGCTGATGGCGGCCGATCCGAACGGTAAATGGCTGAAGCTGCGCTGCCACCTGAAGGATGGCGTGGTCGTGGACCACGTCATTCGTGCGGTCGAAGATGGTGTGACGTTCCACGTCACGGCCCACAACCCGACCGATCGGGAATCCCAGGCTCACTGGGCCCAGCCCTGCATCCGTGTGGCGAAATTCACCGGAGCCGACCAGCAGACATATCTCAAAAAGTCGTTCATCTTCGTCGACGGCAAACTGACCCGCATGCCCACCCCCAAGTGGGCCACCAAGGCACGCTACGTTCCCGGACAGGTCTGGTGCCCGCGCGGCGTGCCGCGCACGGACGTCAACCCGCGCCCGCTGAGCGATCTGGTGCCTTCCAACGGCCTGATCGGCTGCTTCTCGAAGGACGAATCGATGATCATGGCCACCGCGTGGGAACCGTACCAGGAACTTTTTCAGGGCGTGATCGTCTGCCTGCATTCGGACTTCCGCATCGGCGGGCTCAAGCCGGGAGAGACCAAGCACATCCGCGGCAAGATCTACATCGTCCCCAACGACGTCGACGCCCTGCTGAAACGCTACGCCCGCGACTTCCCCGAACACGTCCGCAAAACCTCCGGCTCGTCCAAGCAGTAGCGATCGTGCGTCCATGGATTGGCCTCATGGCACATTTGTGCCGTACCGGCCCCCGGACATACACCTCGGCCTTGACACCGTCGCTGGCCCTCCGTCCGCGGCCGATACACTCTCTGCGACCCCGGGTCGCCCGGAGACACTTCCGTCCGCAGCACTGTGTCGGCGGATTGCCACAGCCCTTTTCTGCCGCGACGACTGGAAATCCGACAGACCGTGTTCCGATGCACGGCCCCGACCGGTTATAACAACCCCCCCAGCGTGATGAGACACGTCGCCACCACGCGGCGTTGGGCAATCAACGGGCGCGTCTGGGCACTTCCCCGGCGCTGTTCGGCCTCGCGTACGGCCGCCCGGTTGAACCTGGCGTTGCTTCTCGGCCCGCGTGCGGGGTGCTCCCCCGCGGACACACCGTGCGATTCGTCAGCGGCAATACTGATCGCAGCCGTGCAATGGGCCACTCCCAGCTTCACACGTTGAGTTGTTTCGAACATAATTGCGGCTCATCGTCTCTGCTGACCGGCAGCGCCATCGTACCCCTGCAACGACCCGATACCATGTGTATATCCGTGTTCTTCTCGACCTTCTCCAATCCCCGCAACGTGGAACCCGTTGCCGAACGACAGAACGACCCGCTCTTTGATCGCATGGTGGCCTTCCACGTCCAGCGTGGCGTAACGGCGCCGCTCTCCGCGGCGGAGTTCTACGCCGGTCTCGCCCAGCGCTTCCCGGAGCGCGACGGAATGTACTTCCTGCCCGAGCAGGTGGCCGAGTACGACAAGAAGCGCATGAACGTGAAGGAGGTCCTGCAGCTCCAGCTCTTCG
>RFHO01000414.1 GCA_003696385.1 Planctomycetota bacterium
CTCGAGCGGGCGGTCGAGCGGACGACGCGGTGGGCGCGACGGTGCCGCGAAGCGCACCGCCGGGACGACCAGGCGTTGTTCGGGATCGTTCAGGGCGGGACGGATCGGGAGCTGCGCGAACGGTCGGCCGAGGGGTTGCTGCCGCTGGATTTCCCCGGTTATGCCGTGGGCGGGCTGAGCGTCGGTGAGCGCCCCGAAGACATGTACCGAACGCTCGAGTTCACCGTGCCGCTTCTGCCGGCCGATCGGCCGCGATACCTGATGGGTGTCGGGCGGCCCGTCGACCTGATCGAAGCGGTCTGCCGCGGGATCGATCTGTTCGACTGCGTGATGCCGACGCGCAACGGTCGCAACGCCATGGCGTTCACCAGCGCCGGGCCCGTACGCTTGCGCAACCGCCGTCACGCCGAAGACTCCGGTCCGCTGGATCCGGACTGTGATTGCCCGGTTTGCACACGTTTCAGCCGCGGATACCTCCGGCATCTGTTCCAGGCCGGAGAGATGCTCGGGCCGATCCTCGTGTCCTGGCACAACATCGCCTTTTACCAGCGTCTGATGACCGAATTGCGACAGGCGATCGAAGCGGGCCGGGTCGCGGAGTTTCGCAGCCGTCACCTTGCTGCGCCGTCGGCGGGTTCCTAACATGCGGGCTTCGACGGCGGTCCGCCCGGCCGCTCCCGCCGCCATGCCCCTGCCGCTTCGGACGGGGGGCAACCACGGTGGGAGCGACAGCGGAAATCCAACACCCCCAGAAGCGCGAGGAGCAGTCCGTGCAGTGGTTCAGTTGGTTGGTCGGCGGAACGCTGCTGGCTCAGAAGGCCGCGGAAAATGGCGCCGGCGGCAAGGCGAATGGACAGCCGCCGACCAGCTTCATCGGGCCGCTCGTGCCGTTTCTGATGTTGTTCGCGCTGTTCTATTTTCTGTTCCTTCGTCCGCAGCAGAAGGAGCAGCAGCGGCGTGAGGAAATGCTCCGGTCGCTGAAGAAGAACGATCGCGTGATCACGACCGGGGGGCTGATCGGCACGATCTCGCAAATCACTCCGGAGTCGAAGGAACTGACACTTCGGCTCAACGACAACACGCACGTAAAGGTGGCACGGTGGGCCATTCAGGGCCTCTGGGAAGACGCCCGGAAGGACTCGGGCAAGGAGGGCGGCGAGTCCCGACAGAAGTGAACTGCGGCCGCAGAAAGCTCGAAACGGTGCGCGGACCGCGCACGCCGCCACGGCCGCCCCGGCGGGGTGCAAATCGCCCCTCCGCCCTGGGCGCGGCACGGAGCGTGCGGGACGCCTGCGAAGCGCCCCCGTCCACGGCGATCCGGCAACGACCGCCCTCCCCGGCGTCGGTCATCCCGGCGTGCATGCGTCAGTACAGGAACCAACGCGATGAACATTCCGTTTGTGGAAATGGGGCTGCTGGCACAGCAGGCGGCGGAAGCGGCGGACGGAGGCGCCCCCTCCACCGGTAAAGTGCTGCTGATCGTCTTTGTCACGATCATCCTGCCGGTGATCCTGGGACAGTTGATCGCCCGATGGCTGAAGGTGCCGAAATTCGCCACGCGGTTGTCGATCGTGATGCTGGCGCTGTTTCTGTCGCTGGCGCCGTTCGCCTATCACGTGGTGAACGGGCGGAGCTGGACCGAGGCGATCCGGTTGGGCATCGATCTGGCCGGTGGCACGAACCTGGTCTTTCAGGTCGACGTCGAGGCGGCGCGCAAGGAGGGCAAAGACGTCGCCGCTTCCATCGACCGGATGATCGGAGCGATCAGTCGGCGCATCAATCCCTCCGGTACCGAGGAGGTCGTCGTCCGCAAGGTCGGCCGGGATCGCATCGAGGTGATCATTCCCGGCGCCGACCCGCAGGTCGTCGAGGAAAAGAAGCGGCTGATGACCAACCTGGGCAGCCTGGAATTCGCCGTGCTGGCCAACCGCCGCGACCACGGCGCCATCATCGAGGCCGCCACCAAACTGCCCGACAACGTGGACGAATACCGGCAGGGCAAACGCGTGGTGGCGATCTGGCGCAAGATCGCCGACGATGCCGAACTGGGCGGTGGCGACATCGCCATCCGTGAAGTCGAGCGGAAAGGCGAACGCATCCGGCAGGTGCTGGTGATCGTGCCGCCGGAAGAGGAACGCGTCACCGGGCGTTTCCTCGTGCGGGCGGAGCCGACCATAGACGAGATGGGGCGCCCCGCGGTCGCGTTCACTTTCAATCAGACCGGTGCATACCGCTTCACGCGGCTGACCAGCCGCTACCGGCCGCGTCCGGATGGCTCGAAAAGGCAACTGGCCATCATTCTGAACAACGAGGTCGAATCGGCTCCCAGCATCAACGACGTCATCGGCCGCAACGGCATCATCACGGGCAACTTCACTCAGCAGGAAATCCGTGAGCTGACTAACGTGCTCAATGCCGGGGCGCTGGAGATTCCCATCAAGCCCAAACCGGTCAGCGAGTTCACCATCAGCCCGCTTCTGGGACACGACATTCAGGAGAAGGGCAAGCGGGCGATCGTCGTCGGGGCCATCGCGGTGGTCGTGTTCATGGCGTTCTACTATCGCACGTGCGGATGGATCGCCAATGCGTGTCTGCTGGTCAACCTGATTCTGATCATGGGCACGATGGCGCTGATCCAGGCGGCGTTCACGCTGCCTGGCCTGGCGGGCCTGGTGCTGACCATCGGCATGGCGGTCGACGCGAACGTACTGATCTTCGAACGCATGCGTGAAGAAGTGCAGCGCGGGGCCAGCGTGCGGATGGCCATCCACAACGGCTTCGGCCGCGCATTCACCACGATCGTCGATGCCAACCTGACCACGCTGATCACCGCGGTCGTGCTGTACGTGATCGGCACGGACCAGGTGAAGGGCTTCGCCGTGCTGCTGTTCGTGGGCATCGTGATGAGCATGTTTTCGGCCCTGTACGTGGGCCGGTTGATCTTCGACATCCTCGAACAGCGGCGCTGGCTGCGCGAGATCCGGATGCGCTCGATCGTCGGCGAGACGAACTGGGACTTCTTCGGCAAGCGGCGGCTGGCCTACACGATTTCGGCGCTGATCATCGGTTGCGGCATGGTCGGGCTGGTGGCCCGCGGAGCCGACAACCTGGACATCGACTTCCGCGGTGGCACGATGGTCACCTTCGAGTTCGTCCAGCCGCAGGAAACCGCGAAGGTCAAGAGGATCCTCGAAGAGCGATTGGGCGTGGGCATCACGCTGGAACCGTTGCGGCTGTCGGAAGAGGACACCGGAACCAGCGACGTTTCGAAACGCTTCCGCCTGCGCAGCACGCTCGACGATCTGGACAAGCTGCGGCACGAGGTCGCTCAGGCGCTGTCCGAAGCCGGATTGGAGCTGCGCCGCGTGACGGTCGAGCTGGGCGAAATTCGTCCCATCCCCGCCGCGGAGCAGGCTCAGCCATCGGGCGCAGCCCCGAGCGCTCCGCCATGGACGACCGGTTCCGCACCGGCGCAGCCGGCGGAAGGTCCCGAACTGGTCTCTCCAAAGAAACCCTCGTCGACCTCGTCGCCCGCCGCACGACCGAATCCTCCGGCGCAGCCGAAGCCGGACAAGGCGCCCGACACACAGGAGGTTCCCTCCGGAAAC
>RFHO01000415.1 GCA_003696385.1 Planctomycetota bacterium
CAGCTCCGACGAGAACTGCCTGCACATCAGCTACGAAGCGGGGAAACTGGAGGATCTGACCGTCAAAGGCGTGGACGTGGTCGATTTCGGGATGACCGTTTCTCCGCAGGAGGCCCCCGATTCCATCGAAGAAGTACGGATTGCGTTCGAGGCCGGCGTTCCGGTGGCGGTCAATGGTCGGCGGCTGCCGGCGGATCGCGTGGTCCGGGAGCTGAATGCGATCGGTGGGCGCAACGCCGTGGGGCGGATCGACATCGTCGAGAACCGGTTCGTGGGCATGAAGAGTCGTGGAGTGTACGAAGCACCCGGGATGACTTTGTTGTACGAGGCGCACCGGTTGCTGGAGCAGCTCACGTTGGATCGCGACCTGGTACACCTGCGGGACCGCTTGTCGCCGGAGGTGGCGGAAATGGTGTACTACGGCTTCTGGTTCACGCCGAAAATGGACGCCCTGATGGCGTTCATCCGTGAAGCGCAACAGCCCGTGACCGGTGAGATCGTGCTGCACTTGTACAAGGGCAACATCCAGGTCGCCTCGCGGACCAGTCCCAACAGCCTGTACGACGCGGAAATCGCCAGCATGGAAGCCGGCGGTGCGTACAACCAGGACGATGCCGAAGGCTTTCTGCGAATCGTCGGACTTCCGTATCGCGTCCAGGGCAAGGTGCGTCCGCGACGGTATTGAGTCGCTCCGGCGGCAACCCGCGGATCGCGGCCCATGTCCGAAGGCCTCTGCTGTTCGGCTTTACGTTCCACCTCCGACTCGCCAGACTGTCGATGGACCGCCGTGGGCCTGCGCCGGCGGTCGGGCGTCGTTGCTCATGCGGAAACGGCTCGATACCGGCCGGATTCGTTTCTTCCGTCGCAGGTCGCATTGCAAGAAGGAAACGTCGGTATGTCGCGTCCCTCCCCACAGTCTTCCCGCCGTCTTTTCCCCGCCCCGCTTTCGTTGGTGAAATCGTCCTCCCGCCGATCGACCGGTCGTGGGGGGCCGACGATCTTTTTCGGCGCGAGCCGGTGGTTTGCGTTGTTGTTGGTCGTCGGCGTCTGCGCGGTTGGCCGACGTTGTCCGGCCGAGGAGACGGCGGACGGCAGTGCTGCGAAAACGACGAGGCCGTCCGTCCCGCAGGATCCGGTGGCGGAATGGACGGCTCTGCAGAAGCAGCGGGCGGCCTTCGAAAAGGAGATCGGCGAGCTTGTGGCGAAATACCGCGCGGCGAAGACCGACGCCGAAAAGCTCGACGTACAGCGGCAGTATGTCGGCAAGCTGCGCGATTTCCAAACCCGCGTGCTGCCTCGGTTGCTGGCCCTGGCCGGTCCGGTGCTGAAACGCCAGCCGGACAATCTGGACGCGGCCGAGCTGGTGATGCTGCAGGAGTACGGCAAGAACCGATTCGCGCATGTCGTGCAGATCGGTGAGTCGATGCTGAAGGCGGGGCACCAGACGGCGGTGGTGCTGAACCTCACGGGCGTGGCGCACTTCGCCCTGCACGATTTTGAACGGGCCAAGGAGTTGCTCTCGCAGGCGGAAAAGAAGGGAGTACTCGACACGCGGCAGTTCGGCGCGGATCGCTTCCTCGCGGTGTGCGACCAGTACCGGAAGCTGTGGGAGCAGGAACAGCAGATCCGGGCCGCGGAAACCCGTGCGGCGGACGATCCGGCCAAGGCCTTGCCGCGGGTGGAGCTGCAGACCACCAAGGGCAAGATCGTGCTGGAGCTGTTCGAAAACGAAGCGCCCAACACGGTCGCCAACTTCATCACCCTGGTCGAGAAGGGGTTCTATGACGGGACGGCGTTCCACCGGGTGATTCCGGCATTCATGATCCAGGGCGGCGATCCGAATTCCCGGGACGAGGATCCGACCAACGACGGGATCGGCGGTCCCGGATACACGATCGCCTGTGAGTGTTACCAGGCCAACGCCCGCAAGCACTTCCGCGGCAGCCTCAGCATGGCCCACGCCGGACGGGATACCGGTGGGTCACAGTTCTTCATCACGCACCTGCCCACGCCTCACCTGAACGCCGATTCCCAGCGCAATACCGGGCACACGGTTTTCGGCCGCGTCGTCAGCGGGATGGATGTGGTCGACGCCATCGAAAAGGGCGACAGGATCGTCAAGGCCACGGTGCTCCGCAAACGGCCGCATCCGTATCGGCCGAATACGAAGCCCGCAGCGGAACAGAACCAGTGAGTCGGTGCGGACCGGCGGGGCCGTCCGCGGCGCACCGCGGTGGAGCGCCGATTGCTTGGCTTGCGGAGCCGCCCTAGACTGACGTCTGAGTCGGCCGGGGCGCCGGGGCGCGGCCCGGTGGTCGCGACCGATGTGCTCCGACAGCGGCCGGCCGGTGGTGGTCGTGCCGGCCTTGGGAACGGACGACGGCCGTTCGGCGGACCTTTCGGGGGGGGCCGACGACCGGCAGAGAGCGAGGTTGGATATGGGCCGCTTTCGCAGATTCGCTGGGAACCGGTGCAGTTTGTGCTGGGCGTGGGTGATCGTGGCGGCGTGTGTCGGAGTCGCCGGTGCGCAGACGGGTGATCGTTCCCGGCCGGCGACGTCCGGGACCGATCTGTACGAAGACCTGCGGCTGTTCGTGGATACCTTGGCGGAAATCGAGCGAAACTACGTCAAGGACGTCGACCGCCGCCAGTTGATCGAGTCGGCGATCCGCGGCATGCTGCACGATCTGGATCCGTATTCGAACTACATCAGCCCCGAGCAGTTGGCGCGGTTCAATCAGACCGTGGAACAGGAGTTCGGAGGGATCGGGATTCAGGTCACCCGGGACCTGGTGGTCAGCACGCCGCTGCCGGGCACGCCGGCGTACAAGGCCGGGATCATGCCCGGCGATCGCATCGTCGAAATCGAAGGGCAGCGGACGGTCGAATTGCCCCGAGGCCGACGCCTGGAAAAAGCCATCGAGCTGCTCAAGGGGCCTCCCGGAACCACCGTCAGACTGAAGGTCTTTCGTCCCAGCGAAAAGAAGGAATTGGAATTCGAGCTGACGCGGGCCGTGATCCACGTCAGCACGGTGCTGGGCGACCATTACAGGAAGGTCAACGGAGAGCACCGCTGGGAATACATGCTCGACCCCGAAGCCCGGATCGGGTACGTCCGGATCACGCACTTCGGGCGGCACACCGCCGAGGAGCTGAAGGCGGCGCTGGAAGAGCTGAAAAACCGCGGAATGCGGGCGCTGATTCTGGATCTGCGTTCCAACCCCGGCGGGCTGCTTTCGCAGGCCATCGCGGTGTGCGATCTGTTCCTCGAACGCGGGCGGATCGTCAGCACGTCCGGTCGCAGTGTGCCCCCGCGTGTCTGGACCGCGCACGAAGAGGGGACGTTCGCCGGTTTTCCGATGGCCGTGCTGGTCAACCGCTTCAGCGCTTCGGCCAGCGAAATCGTGGCGGCGTGCCTTCAGGATCACCATCGAGCCGTGATCGTGGGCGAGCGGACGTGGGGCAAGGGCAGCGTGCAGAACGTGATCGATCTGGACGACGGGAAAAGCGCGCTGAAGCTGACCACCGCCAAGTACCTGCGGCCCAGTGGAAAGAACATTCATCGGGACGTCGGCGATGGTCCCAACGACGAGTGGGGCGTCTCACCGGACGACGGCTTCGTCGTCAAGCTGAGCGATTCGGAGCTCAGGGAATACTTCGAGTACCGCCGCCGGCGCGACGTCATCAGCGACGATGGGCCGCCGAAAAGCGATTTCACGGACCGCGTCCTGGAGAAGGCCGTGGCGTATCTGAAGGAGCAGTTGGGGCTGAAGGACTCCAAGGACGAGAAAAAGGACGACGCAGATCGAAAAGCCGGGGCGCCGTCTGAGGCATCCGCCAAGGAGGCTGCCGCGAAGGACGGGGCGGCGAAACGCGCTGCGCCCGGCAAGACGGACAAACCTGCCGGGGCCAAACCCGCGGAACGTGGCAAGCCCAAGCGGACGTCGCAGCCGAGCGGGTCGCAGTCGTCTCCGGACGGGGCGGGCGAAGGTGAGGCGAAGGACCGGAACCGCTCCGAGCGACGTTTCCGCTCCCCTCGGCGAGGACGTGCATCGCTGCTTTTCGATTTGCCAGCACCGGCAGGAGGTGTCGCAACGACGGTGCCGGAGCATTCCCTCGGATCCGGATTGCGCCGCGTGCGGGCGGTGGTGAGCTTGATGGGCGTCTGCCCGCGGCCGCTGGGCGGCGGCTGGTGGTTGTGATTCCGTATCGGACGGACAGACCGGCGGCGGGCCGGTCCGACCGGCCATTGGGGAAAAGTGTCGAAGGTGCCGGGCCGGCTCAGGTTGCCGCGACGCGTGAGAGCAAACGTGCTCCGCCTGCGGTGGCGCGACGGACACCGACCGTCCCGCGGCGGGGCGGCGTCGATTCGTGATACTCGGACCGCGTGCTTGCCGGATCGTATCGGCGGGTGATGTGGCTGCGGAGTGTTTGGTCCGCGTCTTCACCACGGTGGTTCCTCTGGAAGGGAGGTGGGCAATGGCGCAGGACGTGGTGCTTTCGGAAGAGGAGATTCAACGCGCCTTGGCCGAATTGCCCGGATGGGAAGTGCGTGACGGCTGGCTGCGTCGCAAGTACGTGACCCCGGGCTGGCCACACACCCTGCTGTTGGCTCAGGCGATCGGCTTTCTGGCCGAAGCGGCCTGGCATCATCCGGACCTGGAGCTCGGCTATGCTCAGGTGATCGTGAAGCTGCATCCACCTCCGGCTCGCGGCATCACGGCCAGCGACGTGGAGCTGGCCCAACGGATCGAACAACTGGCGATGTGGAAGCCCGAAGAAGGGTCGCCGCTGCAGGGCTTCCCCAAGAACTGGATTCGCTGATCCGTCGCTCGGCGAATCGCAAGGCAGTGCATCTCGTGAGGCGGAATCGGTGTCCGCCGGCCGTTCGTGAAGAGAGTCGCAGCGGATGTCCGCGCCGTATTACGAGCTGGTCAGGCAACTGCGGCAGGCGTTTCCACAGCCGACGTCCGACCGCGTGCACGACGCGTATTTCGCTTTCTCGTTTCTGCGTGCGCTGGACGAGCTGGATGCGTTGAAGAGCGAGCGGCCGTTGTTGGGCGAGCCGATCGAATTGGACTATGACCGGGCGCGGACCGAACGGGTGCCCGACGCCTCCAGTACGCTGGAGGCGGTCACCGGGCGTCTGGTCGACCAGTTTCGCGGGATGTTCATCTGGGGACATCCGCGTTCGCAGATCAACGTGGTGCCCTATCCGACGATCGCGGCGGTGATCGGCGGTCTGCTGCCGGCGATCTACAACCCGAATCTGTGCAGTGAAGAATCCGCGCGACGGATCGCCGAGGCCGAGGTCCGTGCGGTGGCGGCGACCGCCGACCTGATCGGATACGACCCGGCCGAAGCGGGGGGAGTGTTCACGTTCGGCGGCACGGGGACATTGTTGTATGGCGTCAAGCTGGGATTGGAGAAGGCGATTCCGGGACTCGGGCGCAGCGGCCACCGCGAACGGGCCGTATTGATCTGTTCGGAGCGGGCGCATTACGCCTGTGACACGGTGGCCAACTGGCTCGGACTGGGCGAAGACAACGTGATCCGGGTGCCGGACGACGAACGCAACGAGATTCGGCCCTGCTTGGCACACACGATGGCACGCGATGCGCTGCGCGACGGCGCACGGATCGCTGCCATCGTCGCGACGGTCGGCACGACCGATGCGTTCGGACTGGACGACGTCGCGGCCCTGGACGAGGTCCGCCGCGAGCTGGCGGACGAATTCCAGCTCGACCCGCCGCCGCATCTGCACGCCGACGCCGTGATCGGTTGGGCATGGAGCGCCTTCGAAGGGTACGACTTCGAAGCAAATCCGTTGGGCTTTCGACCGCGGACCGTGCGGGCCTTGGCGGGCATTCATCGCCGCGTGCGGGAACTGTCACGGGCCGACAGTGTGGGGATCGACTTTCACAAGACCGGATTCGCGCCGTACGTCTCGAGCCTGTTCCTGGTGCGCCGTCAGGACGAATTCCGCCGGATCGCCCGGCCCAAGTCGCGGACGCCGTATCTGTTCCAAACGGGCGTGTATCACCCGGGCCAGTACACTCTGGAAACCACACGGGCGGGCAATGGCCCCTTGGCGGCGCTGGCCAATCTGTGGCTGCTGGGACGAACGGGCATGCGCGCGCTGCTGGGACACCTGGTGACGATGGCGGAGGTCCTTCGTGAACACCTGGAGGGCCACGCGGCGACCACCGTGCTGAATCGTGCAAACTTCGGCCCCGTTACGTTGTTCCGGGTTTATCCGGACGGTGTGGATACCTTCGTGGTCCCCGAGCGTGAGCGGCGGGATCCGGCGATGCGGGAGTCGTTGCTGCAGCACAACGAGTACAACAGACGGATCTTCGAACTCATGCAGCAGGAGGCTTTGCGGGGCGAAGGCGTCGTCATCTCGCTGACGGACTGCTACCGCCGCACGGACTACGGCGAGCCGATCGTGGCGTTGAAATCGTTCATCACCAGTCCGTTTGCCGACGAGCAGTACGTGGATGCCGTGCTCGAGTCTCTGTGGCGGGCACGCGCCCGGCTGGCGGCCGAGTGATCCGGATCGGACACCGGGCGGATGGTTCGTCCGGCGGCGCTCGGTTGCGGGAAACGAGGTCCTTTCCGCACGGTGGGTGGGGAGTGGAATCCGGAGCGGAAGACCATTCCGGGATCAAACGATCGTGGGTGAGGCGTTCTTGTATCTGCTGCATCCGTGGCCGTTCGGCCTGATGCTGCTGGGGACGGTGGCGGGGATTTCGGTCGGTGCGATTCCGGGGCTGACGGGGGCCATGTTGATCGCGCTGACCTTGCCATTGACGTTCAAGATGCACAGCGGCAAGGACGCTCTGGTCCTGCTGATCTCGATGTACGTGGGATCGATCAGCGGAGGACTGATCAGCGCGACGCTGCTGCGGATGCCGGGAACGCCGGCGTCGATCATGACGACCTTCGACGGTTTCCCACTGGCCCGCCGCGCACCGGGGCGGGCGCTGGGGCTGGGCGTGACGGCTTCGTTCGTGGGCGGGTTGGTTTCCTGGCTGTTTCTGGTCTTGCTGGCCCGTCCGATGGCCGACCTTTCGATCCGGTTGGGGCCGTTCGATTACTTCGCGCTGATCCTGATGGCGCTGGTGTTGATCGCTTCGGTTTCCGGCGAGTCGCTGTTGCTGGGGCTGCTTTCGGGCGTGCTGGGGATCCTGGCGAGCGTTCCGGGGACGACGCCGGCCAGCGGACGTCCGCGTTGGACGTTCGGACTGACCGAACTGAACGACGGTTTCAAGCTGTTGCCGGTGCTGATCGGCCTGTTCGCGGTCAGTCAGTTGCTTCTGGATGTGCGGCGACCGCCGCAGCCCGTTCAGCGGTTGGCGATCGATACGCGCGGGATGTGGCTGCGGTGGAATGACTGGAAGCGGCATGCGGGCAACATGCTTCGTTCGTCATTGCTGGGGACGTGGGTTGGCATCCTTCCGGGCATTGGTGCCAATATCGGGTCGGTGGTGGCGTACACGGTGGCGCGAAGATTCTCGAGACATCCGGAAGAATTCGGCCGCGGATCGGAGGAAGGGGTCATCGCGTCGGAGGCGGCCAACAACGCCACGGTCGGCGGGGCGCTGATTCCGCTGATCAGCCTGGGAATTCCCGGCAGCGTGATCGACGCCGTGTTGCTGGGAGCGTTGGTGATTCACGACCTGCAGCCCGGCCCCTTGCTGTTTCAGAACAACCCGGACGTGGTCTACACGGTGATGGCGGCGATGTTCGTTTCGAACATTGCGATGTTCGTGATCATGATGGCCGCCGTCCGGCGGCTCGGGCGGCTGCTGGACGTGTCGCCCGGCTTTCTGTTGCCGACGATCGGCGTTTTCTGTGTGCTGGGGTCGTATGCTCTGGCCAACCGCGTGTTCGACGTATGGGTGATGATGGGCTTCGGCGTGCTCGGCGTGATCATGCACGGGCTGAAGATCCCGACCGCTCCGTTCGTGATCGGCTTCATCCTGGCGCCGCTGGCGGAGGAGAAGCTGTACGCCGGATTGCAGGCTTCTTCGGGCAGCTTTCTTCCGCTGTTCACGCGGCCCGTCGCCGCCACCTTCGTGGTGATTTCGGCGATCCTGTTTGCGGCGCCGTTCTACCGCCGCGGACGCGCGGCATTCGCGGGGGCTCCGTCGACCGACGGCACGTCCGCGGAGTCGCGATGATTTTGCCGCGGGCAGGCCGCGGGCTGCGGCGATTTCCCGGCCACGTGCGGCGTGCAACGCCGTGATCCGTCCACCGATCGTGTATCAGGCCGCAGCGGTTTGCTGGCCCCGCGTCGTTTCCTCCAGAGTGGCGGCGATCAAAGCTCCGCGGACCACGGTATGCGGATCGTCGGCGAACAGCAGAGTTTCGCAGGCGAGCGGCCATTCGAACTCCCGGAGCAGGGCTTCCAGGCGGTCCTGCAGGACATCGTGCGGTGTGCTCAGACCGTGAACGATCAGCGGCAGTGTGCCGCGCACGGATCGTGCCAGTCCGCCGGTGCGGATGCGGTCGGCGGCTGCGGCGATCAACCCGTCCAGACCGTCGAGCAGTGCCGCTTCGTCTACTCCGAAGGCTTCCCGCACGGTTGTCGGTTCCAGCAGGGAATGGTCACTGCGATGCGGTGCGCTCTGCGAGGCGTCTGTGGCTTCCGCCGCGTCTGCTCCGGTCCCCACCGCGTTCCCCTCGGCGGCCGCGTCGGTTCGTCGCGGGGGCGTCACGGCGATGTGCAGCAGCTCGCGGGCCAGCTGGCACACGCTCAGTTCGAGCCGGTCCGGGCGTGCCGTGACCACGACACCGTTGAAGCCGTGGGCGGCTCCCGCGGCCAGCAGCGTTGCCTGCGGGACGCTCAGACGCACCGGCGTGTACCCGCTCAATTCGATGATCTTGGCGAAAAAACGGTCGTTGGCGTCGCCGGAGAGCGGCGCCGCTGCCTCAGCGGCCAGTTCCGCAGGCACGTCACCCAGACTCAGTGCGCTGGTGGAGCAGAAGGCACAGATCTCGCCTTCGTGCCGCGGCGGTGGCAGGATGGATTCGGTCGCCACGGCCAGCAGTTGCCGAGGGACCACGTCCGTCTGCGAAACACTGCCGCCCTGAAGCAACGGACACAATGGCCGGCCGAACGTCTGGTGATAGCGGACGGCGTCGTTGCCGTACAGCAGCAGGCCGTCGTCACAGGCGGCGTGCGGGATGCGGGCCCGATCGATCAACGCGCGATTCGGACCGGTCGGGTCGATGTCGCAGTACGCCGCGGCGATGCTGCGGCACAGCACGCGGCGGTCTTCCCATTGAAGCGTTCTCAGGATCGCTCCGCTGAAATCGGCTCCGGTGGCCATCGAACGGGTCCTTCATGAGTGGAAGGGACGTGTCCTGGTGGGATGGGATTCCGATTGCCCCGCCGGCGGGGCGGTCGCTGGCGGCGTCATCGTGGTCGCGATGTCACCGGCTCGTGTGACAACGGCTTGTCCAAAGCCGGAGTTTTTCGCAGGAAATGAGGTCCCGGACGGGATCCCGTGTTCTCGGGCGTTTGCGGACGGTCGGTTTCGTCGGCCGCTGCGGCGGATGCCGGCACCGCCGTGCGTCCGGTCGTGCGACGGATGAATTCCTGAACCTGTGCCGAACCACCCGACGCCGGCGCGGGACGCGGCGGAGATCCGCTCGGCGGCGCATCGCTGCCGAGCGACGCGGCGGAAAAGGCCGCGGCGTGGGGACGGCGCACGCCGTGGGCACGATCGAAACGCTGCGGCTGTGTCGTCGCACGCTTCCCCGACAGTTGGACGACCGGCGGCAACTTCGGCTCGACGGCGACGATCGGAACGGCGCCGTGCAGCAATTCATCCAATTGCACCGGACGGACCGTTTCCGTTGATTCGCGGGCATCACCGTCTTGGGGCGTTTGATCGCCGACATCGGCGACGGACGGCATGCCGTCGTGGCTCGCGGACGAAGCCGCGCTCGCCGCGGCCGGCGCCGAAGCATTCCGCTGGCTTGTTGCCGCTGGACGGAAGTGGGGGCGGGGAGACGGTCGCTCTTCCCGGTGTGCGGTGGCGAAGTGCCGGTAGCAGAGCAGTCCAAGCAGAGCGAGGATCGACAGGGCAAGCCCCGACAGCGCCGCTCCAAGCCACCGGAGCCACCCGCTGTGTC
>RFHO01000416.1 GCA_003696385.1 Planctomycetota bacterium
CAGTTCCGCCACGCGCTCCCGGCGCTGCGCCGCGGTCAGCGACGTGTGGACCACCAGCGGGCGGGCGATGATCTCGCCCACGGTCAGCCGCGGGTTCAGCGACGAAAACGGATCCTGGAAGATCATCTGGATCTCGCGGCGCAGCGGACGCATCCGCCGGCGCGACAGATCCACCAGATTCACCACGCCCTGCTCGGACGCGAACTCGATGCGTCCGTTGACGACGACTCCGGGCACCGTGTCGCGCAGGATGTTGATGATCGCTTTGGCGATCGTCGTCTTGCCGCAGCCCGATTCGCCGACCAGCCCCAGCGTCTCGCCGGGCAGCACGTCGAAGCTGACGCCGTCGACCGCCCGCACTTCGGCCACCTTGTGCCGCAGGATTCCGCCCCAGACCGGATACCGGACCACCAGGTTCTGCACCTGCAGCAACGGTGGTTCTCGATGCCCCGCGTCCTCGCCGGCGGGAGCCTTCCGCGTCTGTGGGTTCGGGACGGACGTCGATGGCGCCATGATTCCCAGCGTGCCGAAAAGGGGGCCGAACATCGCGACAGCCGGCCGCCTGCCGGCGTCGTGGGCACTTTAGCGTGTGCCGGCGACCGACGACAATCGGTTCGCACTGTGGGCGCGTCAGCCCGGTCCGCCGAGGGTCTGCTCGATGAGGCGCTTGACGGAAAACCGCCGCGACCGACACTTTGCCACGAGACGTCTGCCCCGACCGGGCCCGCGCACCCCGGCCCGGGTCGGGACACCACCGAGTGCCCGAATCGGCCGAACACGCTCCCGCCCGACAGCGCCCGGCCACGGGCACGATGACGGTCACACGTGTGCGACAGCGCAACGGGGGAAACCATGGCGCCTGAACGCCTCACGGACGATACCGTGCCGACCCGCAAAGAGACGGCAACCGGCTCATCGCCGCCGGATTCGGCGCGACGTCCGCTTCACCGGACCGTCACGCTTGCCCTGGCCGCGGCGGCTCTGCTGGCCGGCACGGCGGTCGGAACCCGCGGGTGGGCGAAATGGAAAGCCTCGCAACTGGACCGTCAGTGGCGTTCCGCACTGGATGAACGGGACTGGCAACGAGCGGCGGCCGTCGCTCGACGGCTGGCCGTATTCCGCACCGCAGACGGCGATTTCTGGCTGGACCTGGCCGATTGTGCCCGTGAGCTGGACGACGCGGAGTTGGCTGCGATCGCTCTGGGACACGTTCCCGAAGACGACCCCCGCCACCTCAACGCCCTGCTGTTGCAGGCCGATCTGCTGTTCGGCGAACTGGACCGTCCGCTGGAGGCGGCCGCCGTCTGGAAACGGATGCTGCAGCTTGATCCATTGAACGCCACGGCGTTTCAACGGCTGATTTACTTCTATGCCATGACGGTCCAGCGTGCCGAACTGGTGGAGACGATCCGCTTGGCGATGGAGCGGCATCGGGAGCCTCCGGAGGCGTATACGTACCTCGTGCTTTCCGACCGCCTGCAGTTCTCCGACGCGCTTTTTCGGATCCGCCGCTGGCGCAAGCAGACTCCGGGTTCGGAGATCCTCGAAGTCGCCGACGCCTACTTCGCATCGCAACAGCGCCGGCCCGCCGCCAACGGCACGGAAATTCCCGAGGTACGGGAAGGCTCCGTGCACCCGGCGATGCAGCAGTGCCTGCGCAAGTACCCGAAGAACCTCGAAGTGCTGGCCTATCATGCCGAACAGGCTCGCCTGCGGGGCGATCACGACGCGCTGCGGCGGATCCTGCTGGAGGCACCTCCGGAAGCCGAACGCGACGCCCGCTTCTGGAGGTTCCGTGGTTGGCTGCTGCGGCTCGCGGACCGGTTGCCCGATGCGGAAGCCGCCTATCGTCAGGCACTGAATCGGAACGCCTACGACTGGCGGGCGCGGCTCGAACTGGCCGCCATCCTGCGGTTGTCGGGAAAGACGGGGGAAGCGGCGGAACAGTCGCGGATCGCGCTGCTCGGCAAGACGCTCGAACGCCGATTGCTCGAATTGCCCAATGCGGCCGCCCTCGACGGCCCGATCGTGGCGCGGCTGTATGAATACGCCCGCCAACTGGGCGATCGGCAGGTCGTGCGGGCGCTGGAGTACCGCGGCGTCCGCCTGTGACCATCCGCCGAAACCCCACAGCTGCGGTGGCTTGCGTTTTTTCGCAACGCCGATAAGCTGGTCGTTTCGACGCCCCGGACATCACCCCGCCGTAGGGTTCGGCACCGTCTCCGGTCGACCGTCGCAATTGCACGTACAACCGTCGCCGGTCGGTGCATTCCGAGACAGACGCGCGACACTCTGTCCGCTGATCCGCGTTCGTACAACCGTACCGGTCGCGAACCGATCGCCCCCTGTGAAGCTTCTTCAAGGAGAATTCCGCCATGGCTCGTCGACTTCACATCGTTGGTGACGTTCTGCTGTTGCTCGCCTGCGCGGCCGTGCTGGGCTGCGGAGGAGGTCCGGATTTGCCGAAAACCGTTCCCGTCAAAGGAACGGTGAAGACCAAGGACGGCAAACCGCTGGCCAACGTGACCGTGGAGTTCGTGCCGGACGGCGGCGGCCAGACGGCCACCGGCACCACGGACGAGAACGGCAACTATACGCTGACGACGCCGGGTGTCGGTGAAGGCGCCGTTCCGGGAACGTACAAGGTCGTGCTGTCCAAGACACAAGCCGCCGAGGACACCTCGATCTATTCCAGCGGCAAGGCCCCACAGGGCGACCCCACGCAGGCCGAATTGCCGTTCCCGAAAGAGTACACCGACCCCTCCACAACACCGCTCACGAAGACGGTGACCGAGGGGGAAAACCAGATCGACATCGAAATCTGATTCTCGCGCCGTTGACAGCAGTCGACTGCAGAAGTCAAGCTATAGACACGCCACACCGGCGGCCGTGCAGTCGACCGCTCCCGGTGTGACTCGTGCGGGCCCCGTTACGCCGAACGGCGAACGCGTCGTATTGTTTCCGTGTGTTTCAGTTTCTGGTTGGGAGGACTTGGTATGACGGGATTTCGGACTCCTCGGACGCGGCGGCGGGCGTTCACGCTGATCGAGCTGCTCGTCGTCATCGCGATCATCGCCATCCTGATCGCGCTGCTTCTGCCGGCGGTCCAGCAGGCGCGTGAAGCCGCCCGACGGTCGCAGTGCAAGAACAACATGAAGCAGATCGGGCTGGCGATGCACAACTACCACGACACGTACGGCCAGTTCCCGCTGAACTACGACGGCACGCGGAATCCGAGCAACCGCCAGGATCCGTCGATGTCCTGGATCGCGATGATGCTGCCCTTCATCGACCAGGGCCCGTTGTACGAACAGCTGGACTTCGACTCGCCGACCACCGGCCCCGGCAGCGGATTGGACAGCCCGGCCAACCAGACCGTCCGGGCCTTCGTCATCGACACGCTGCTGTGCCCCAGCAACCCCCAGCCCAAGAAAGCCGACGGCGCACCCGTCTATGACGCCGGCAGCGGCTGGAACGGCAACTCGCGGAGGTTGAAGAACTCCGCCCGTACCGATTACGTGGGAACGATGGGCTTCATCTGGACCGGCTGGAAGGACTGCGGTGAAACGGGGCGCAACGGCGCTCCGTGGGTCTGGCCAGAACGTCCGTTCGAAGATAGCGGCGAACAATTGCAGCGTGTCGGCGGCGTGTTCTGGTGGCGGGGGGCCGCCCGCATCGCCCAGATCACCGACGGCACGTCCCAGACCGTGGCCGTACACGAGAACCATCACTGGCGGTTCTCCAAGCAGTTCCCGTCGGAAATCAACAAGCCGTTTCCGTGGATCAGCCCGCTGGCTGCCATCGATACGGTCACGGGACCGATCAACGCCGATCCCTCTGCGCCGGGCGGCAACGGTGCCGACGATACCCGCTGCACCAACTGGAGCAGCACGCATGCCGGCGGCGCCCACGGCCTGATGGCCGACGGCTCGGTGCACTTCTTCAACCAGAGCCTGGATATCCAGGTGTTGCGGGCCCTGGTGACCCGCTCCGGCGGCGAGCAGGTGCCGGAATTCTGATCGCCTTCCGCGGATGACGACGTGGGCGGCTGCCCGGCATCCGCAGGGCACGCGGCGCCCCGAACGGCGGCACATGGCAAGGCTGCAGTCGAATTTCGGCTGCGGCCTTGTTCTTTTTCCGACGGATCGGTCGGTCGCGGACGTATGTGCTTGCGACGGCCTCCGACCCGGCAACAATGGCCGCCGCGGACCGCAGTCCCGGTCGTGCGGCCACCCGCCGTCCGCCGGCAACGTCGTAGCGAAGCCGAAAAACTCGAACGATGAGAATCGGTCCCATTGGCAAACTGTTGCTCGTCGCAGCCCTGGTGTCGCCCACCGGCTGCCGACAGGCCGTGTCCGAGCCCGAGCGGAGCGGCGATGGGCCGACCGGCACGCAAGCACCGCGGGATTCGTCCGGCTCCGCGTTGGCCGCCGGCCTGTCGGAGGTGGTCCCCGGTCCTTCGACGGCCACAGGCTCGGCAGAGGCATCCTGCCCGCAGTTTCGTGACGTCGCGCAAGAAGCCGGGCTGCGGTTCGTGTATCAGAACGGCCGGGACGAACGGGCGTTGATGGTCCAATCGACCGGCGGTGGCGCCGCGTGGCTGGACTTCGACCGCGACGGATCGATCGACGTGTATTTCGCGCAGGGCGGCAACCCGACCGCTCCGGACGATCCGGCTCAGCCGCGGGATCGCCTGTTTCGCAATCATCACGGGCGGTTCGTCGACGTGACGGACGCGTCCGGCATTCGCGAACCGCTCTTCGGGCAGGGCGCCGCCGCGGCTGACTTCGATGCCGACGGCTTCACGGACGTGTACGTGACGAACGTGGGCCGCAACACGCTGTATCGCAACTGCGGCGACGGAACATTCATCGAGGTCACCGCCGAAGCCGGTGTGGGCTCGCCGCTGTGGAGTTCCAGCGCGGCGTGGGGTGACGTCGACCTGGACGGCGATCTGGACCTGTTCGTCTGCAACTACCTGGACTACGACCCGTACCATCCAGTCTCGTGCACGCGGGACGACGGCGCACCCGCCATCTGCCACCCGGAACACCTGGCCCCCGTGCCGAACGTGCTGTACCTCAGCGAGGGCGACGGGCGGTTCCGGAAAGCGCAGCCGCCGCAGTGGTCCGACGGAGAGGGCAGCAAGTCGCTGGGCGTGGTGATCGCCGACCTGACGAACGACGGCGCACCGGACATCTTCGTCGCCAACGACACCACGGCGAACTTCCTGTACGTCAACGACGGCCGCGGCAACTTCCGCGAAGAAGCCGTCGCCCGCGGTTGCGCCCTGAGCGGCCTGGGGCAGTACCAGGCGAGCATGGGCGTGGCCGTCGGCGATTACGACCGCAACGGCGCGCTGGATCTGTACGTCACGCACTTCACGGACGATTCGAACACGCTGTACGCGAACCTGGGCGACGGGAACTTCGAAGACCGCACGCGGCTGCTGGGATTGCACGAGCCGGTGCTGGCACTGCTGGCGTTCGGCACCGTGATGCTGGATTTCGACAACGACGGGCATGACGATCTGTTCGTGGCCAACGGGCACATCGACGACTGGCGGGACCGCGGCCAGCCGTGGAAGATGCCCGCTCAACTTTTCACGTTCACTGGACGGCGGTGGCGTGAGTGTCCCGGCGGCGGGTACTTCGAACTGCCCCGGCTGGGACGCGGCGTGGCGATCGCGGACTTCGACCGTGACCGGCGTCCGGACGTGCTGGTCGTCAATCAGCTCGACCCGGCGGCGCTGTTGAAGAACGAATCGCCCAGACCGCAGTCGCTTTCGCTCGCCCTGGTTGGCCGACGGTCGAACCGGTCCGCGATCGGCACGCGTGTCGTCGTCGACGCCGGGGACACACGGCTGATTCAGGAGCTGTGCGGCGGGACGAGCTTCGCCGTCAGCCACGAGCCGCGGTTGTGGTTCGGCTTGCCGGCGGCCAGCCGTGCGTGCCGCGTGACCATCCGCTGGCCGTCCGGGAACACGCAGACGTTCGAGACGCCGACGGATTCGTCATGGCTGGTGATCGAAGGTGGTCGGCCGGTCCGGGAGGACGACGGGCATGACGGGTAGTCGCGCCATGGCGGTGGTCGCGGGCTGTTTCGTCGCGGGAGCCTGCGCCGCGTTCGCCGTGCTCGAACTGACCGGTGGCCGCCCGCTGTATCGTTCGCCGCTGGAGGTGCCGCGCAGCCGTCCGCAGCGTGCGTCGCTGTTGCCCGCGAAAATCGAAAACCGGCATCCTCGGCCGGCGGTCTCCACGGAAGGGTTCGTGGGCAGCGCCGCGTGCCGGGAGTGCCATCTCGACGTATGCGACACGTACGCCCACAGCGCGATGGGACGGTCCTTCGCTCCCGCCGCCGAGGCACCGGTGATCGAAGACTACACCGGGGCCGAATTCACCGTCGCCACGCTGCTGCACGCTCGCGGAAAGCTCGTCTATGCCGCCGAACGGACCGACGACGGCCGCATCGTGCATCACGAACGACGATACGACGAGTTCGGAAAGCTGCTGTACGATCAGGCCGTGCCGATCGACTATGAAGTCGGCTCCGGGCAGCGCGGCCGGTCGTATCTCCTGCACCGGTACGGGCGATTCTTCCAGTCGCCGATCACGTGGTATTCGACCAAGCGTGTGTGGGATCTTTCGCCGGGGTATGCCAAGATCAACCTTCGCTTTCACCGGCGGATCGTGGACGCCTGCCTGGCCTGTCATGTGGGGCGGGCCCGACCCGACCCGCGGCAACCGGACGCCTTTCTGAAACCGGCCGTCACCGAAGCGTCCATCGGTTGCGAGCGGTGTCACGGCCCCGGAGCCGACCACGTGGCTTTCCAGCGCGACGGGGCCGAGGGCGACGATCCGATCGTCAACCCGGACAGACTCCCACCGCGACAGCGGGATTCGGTGTGCGAACAGTGCCACCTGCAGGGCCGGGCACGCGTCTTGCGCTACGGCCGGTCCGACTTCGACTTCCGTCCGGGCGACCGCCTCTCGGACGTGTGGGTCGTATTCCCCGAAGGCACGGGCATACGCGACGACCAGACCACCCGGGCGGTCAATCAGGTCGAGCAGATGCGTTCCAGCCGCTGTTACCGCGAAAGTGACGGCGGGCTGAGCTGCACGTCGTGTCACGATCCCCACCGCACCGTGCCGCGGGAGGAAGCCCCCGCCTTCTATCGTTCACGCTGCCTGAACTGCCACGGTCCGAACGGCCCGCACGCGGACTGCGCTCTGGCGGAAACCGAACGCCGCCGCCGGGTCGCCAACGACAGTTGCATCGCCTGTCACATGCCGCCTCTGAAGGCCGCGGACGTGCCGCACACCGCG
>RFHO01000417.1 GCA_003696385.1 Planctomycetota bacterium
ACCGGTGTGCCCGCGTGCCGGTTCCAACGGATGCCGCGCTCGGGGCGAAGGGCTCCATGGGAGCACAGTCATGTCAGAGGAACCGACCTCCAGGACACCCGCGCAGGGGCCGGAGAGGGTGCCTGCGGAGATGTCGTCGGCCGATCACGTCGGCGGTGTCACGGCGGCCGACGTCGGCGCGGCGGAACTGCGGGCGGAAATCCGGGTCTTGTGTGAGCGGATTGGGGCATGGACGCGACAGGACGTTCCGTGGGAACCGTACCGCGTGGCGGCGGAGATGCTCGGCGAGCTGCTGAAACGGGCCGACGATCTGCAGTTGCGGATCGATCAGCCATTGGTGCTGGCGACCTTCGGCGGAACGGGTACCGGCAAGAGCACGCTGGTCAATGCGCTGGTCGGCGCGGAAGTGTCCGCGGCGGGCAGACGGCGGCCGACCACCCGCAAGCCCGTGTTGATCGTCCACGAAGGCCTGCCCGTGGAGGCCCTGCCGTTCGAGCTTCGTGACGTGGACGTTCGGCGTGTGAACGCCCCGGTGCTGCGGGACTTCATCGTGCTCGACTGTCCCGACATGGACACCAGCGAAAGTCCCGACCAGCCGGGAAACTGGGCGACGCTGCGCCGCCTGTTGCCGTACTGCGACGTGCTGCTGTTCACGTCGACGCAGCAGAAGTACGCATCGGCACGCGTCAGCGACGAACTGCGCGAAGCGGCTCGGCAGACCCGGCTGGTGTTCGTTCAGACGCACGCGGATGTCGACGTGGACATCCGTGATGACTGGCGGCGCCGGCTGGAGAGTCAGGGCATCCGGGTGCCTCGGATGTTTTTCGTGGACAGCCGGGCGGCGTTGCGCACGCAGCTCGGCGAAGCCAGCCGGGCCGCCACCGCGGGTTCCGAGGCCGGTTTCCGCTTCTCGAGGTCGCCCGGATGCCACCGTGGCACGGACGGCTTCGCGGAGCTGATGGCGTTCCTTCGTGAACAACTGGCGGGGAACCGGCGGGTCCGGATCCGCCGGTCGAATCTGGTGTCGATGGCCCGTGCCTACGTGGCGGAAGCGCAGCGGTTGCTGCGCGATCCCCACCGTCGCGTGGCCCCGTTACGCGAATACCTTCGCGGGGCGCAACAGCGGTGCCTTCGGGAAATGGCGGCGGAAGTCGAGCGTCGATTGGTGCCGCACACGTGGTTGTGGTGTCAGCGTGTACATTCGGAGATCTGTCAGGGGGCCGCACCGAGTCCGTTCGTCACGGCCGTTCGGCTGCAGACGTTTCTCGGGCGGCATGCATCGGAGCTGCTGGTCTTCCGCGCCCGCTCGCTGCCACAGTTGCTCCTTTTGGGTGGGGCCGCCGTGGCCGGGAAAGTGCGGCGGCTGGAAAAGGAACGGGAGGCCGAGGAGTCCTTTCGAGGACTCGACGCGGCCGCACTGGGGGAGCAGACCCTGACGGAAATCCGGATCGCTCTGCAGGGGTTTCTGGACGAGGCCGGGTTCGATCCGAGCTTGCTGGACGAAACGGCGTGGGAAGAAGTGCGGCGGGATGCGGAACGGCTGCGGGGCGAATTCGCGCAGGTCGTCCGCCAGCGGGTGGATGCGACCGTCGCGGACATCGCGGCGCGACGCGGTCGCTGGTGGCGGATGCTGCCCTACGAGACGGTGCAAACGGCGTATTGCGGATACGTCGTCTACCGCGTCGGGTACAACTTTTTCTATGCCAGCAATCCGTTGCTGGTCGCCGAGCCGGCGGCTCTGCTGGGCATCGAGTTCTATGTGGCGGCGGCGGCGATTCTGCTCGCGCTGAGCGGCACGCTTGTTGCGCTGTTCACGCGGGGAACACAGAGAATGCTCCGCAGTGCACTGAAGCGGTTCGGGCGGGAACTGGCCGAAGTCCGTCTGAGCGAGGGGTTTTTCTCCCGGATCCACCGGGTTTGTGACGCGGCGGATCGGCTGGTGACGGAACTGGACCGCATCGCCGGCAGGCTGACGGAGCTGGACCGACGGCTGGCGGCCGGTGACCGACTCGGATCGGCTTCGCTTGACGTTGCCGAGCTCCAGTCATGACCATACCCGCTCATCGCGTCGTCGTGGTGTGCCGATCATCAACGGCGACGACCCGCCCCGGGGGAAGCCCGGTATCCCACCCACGCGCTGCATCCCCGCCAGACACTCACCGTCCGGTAGACAGGAAACGGATCGATGAGCGACTCGGAAACCGGCCGTCGGCCTGCCGCAGAAAGGCCGCTGGAGGACTCTTCGTCGACGGACGCCTGCACCGAGGCGACGGGTGCTGAAGCGGCCGGTGGTCGTACGTCGTCGACCGCGAAGCGGGACGTGCCGTCCGACCAGGGGGCGGAAGTGCGGACGCGACGATCGTTCGCCGTGCAGGCCGTGACCGCGATTCTGAGCGTGTTGCTGGTGATCATTCCGCTGATTCCGTGTCTGGGATTCTTTCTCACCCCGCTGTTGCGGCGAAAGGGTGCCGAAGCCGGCAGCGGAAGGCGTGATGCGGAGGGCTTCGTACGGCTCGACATCGACCCCACCGCGCTGCCGGAGGACGGCTCGCCGGTGATGGTGACCGTCTTCGACGATGAGATCGACGCGTGGAACAAGTTTCCCGATCAGCCCGTCGGGACGGTGTGGCTGCGAAAAACCGAAGACGGCCGCGTGCTGGCGTTGAGCACGATTTGCCCGCACCTGGGCTGCATGGTGGACTTCCGCCCCGGGCGACGTGATTTCTTCTGTCCGTGCCACACCAGCGCCTTTGATCTGAACGGGCAGCGGTTGAATCAGATCCCGCCGCGGAACATGGACGAACTGGAGGTGAAGGTCGCGGACGGCGTCCTGTGGGTCCGCTATCGGACGTTCCGCGCCGGAACGCCCGAGAAGATCCCCGTGTAGTGCGGTGGTGCTGCGGCGCGGCGACCGGCACGCTCGCGGCAGGTCCGCGTACGGCTTTGGCGCTGCGAAGCGGTGTACGGTTCGTCCGTCGGCAGCAAGTCGGAAGCACACTCTTCCACTGCGGCGCTGCGGTGAACGACGGGCCGGCGAATCGGCCGCAGGACAGGGACCGTGGGGGACCGCCGGATGCGGACCCCGGTCCGTTGCCAGAACGCCTATCGGACGACATCCCGGAGAGGACGGCATGAAACGCCTGCTGGACTGGCTCGATCATCGCATCGGCTATCGCAAGATTCTGGATGAGGCGCTGTTCGAACCAATCCCCGGCGGTGCCCGCTGGCGCTACGTGTGGGGCAGCACGCTGGTCTTTACGTTCATGCTCCAGTTGATCACGGGGATCTTCCTGTGGATGGCCTACAGCCCCAGCCGCCAGACGGCGTGGGAAAGCGTGTACTACATCCAGGAGCACATGGTGATGGGGCGCGTGGTGCGTGGCATGCATCACTATGCCGCCCAGGCGATGGTGGTGCTGATGGCGATCCACCTGATGCAGGTGATCATCGATGGCGCGTACAAGGCGCCGCGGGAGGTCAATTTCTGGCTGGGGCTGATCCTGATGCAGATCGTGCTGGGGTTGGCATTGTCCGGCTATCTGCTGCCCTGGGACCAGAAGGGATACTACGCCACGCAGGTATCGACGAAGATCGTCGGTGCGACGCCGTTGATCGGTGAACAGTTGCAGATTCTGGTGCAGGGGGGCAAGAAGTACGGTCACCACACGCTGACCCGTTTCTTCGCGATGCACGCGGGCGTATTTCCCGGGTTGCTGATGCTGTTCCTGACCCTGCACTTGGCGGTGTTTCGCCGGCACGGGATCACGGTGCGGGATCCCCGACACGGGGCGGACACGACGTTCTGGCCCGACCAGGTGCTGCGTGACGCGGTGGCCTGTCTGGGCGTGCTGGCGGTCGTGCTCGCGCTGGCGGTTTTCCGCGGCGCGGAACTGAACGCTCCGGCGGATCCCAGCGAACCGTTTTCCGCGGCGCGACCGGAGTGGTATTTCCTGTTCCTGTTCCGCTTCCTGCGGTTCGAAATCGTCGAGCACTTCGGTCTGGCGTTCGGCGCGATCTACGTTCCCGGACTGGTGCTGACGATCATTTTCCTGATGCCGCTGATCGCCAGACTCAAGGGCGGCCATACTTTCAACGTGGCCTTCATGTGGCTGATGGCCTTGGTGACGGCAGGGCTGACCGGGCTGGCTCTGTACGAGGACGCCCACGACCCGGACTATCAGGCGGCGGTGGCCCAGGCGCATCGCGACGCGATTCGGATTCGCGAACTGGCGGAGGGGCCGAACCGCATTCCGGTTTCCGGAGCCGTGACGCTGCTGCGCAACGATCCGTTCACGCAGGGGCCCAAACTGTTTGCCAAGCACTGCGCGGCGTGTCACCGGTACAACGGTCACAACGGGCTGGGACAGCCCGTCACGACGATCGATCCACAGACCCAACGGCCCGTGCCGGCGCCGGCGACCGCCGCCGACCTGGGCAACTTCGGCACTCCCGAGTGGTTCCGTTCGCTGCTGCTGGACTATTCGAACCACTTTGCACCCTTGAAGAACGCGGAGTGGTATCGCGAGGCCAAGAAGCGTGCCGAAGCCGGCGAGGACGTCGCGTTCCTCGACCCGGACGAGTCCGAAATGGCCGAATGGTCGCGGGCCAATCGCGAGACGCTGTTGAAGCCGGAAAACGCCGAAGCGCTGCGGTCGTTGATTGCGTTCCTCGTCAGTCTGTCCGGCCGAAAGGATCTGCCGGTCGATCCGCAGCAGGTTGCGGCCGGCCGGGAGATTGCCCTGAACGGCGAGCTTCCCGCGGGGCAGATGGACGCCTGTGCCGACTGCCACGACACCATCGGTGAGCCGTTCGAGATCGTCGAGGAAGGTTCCGGCTACCCGTCGCTGGCCGAATACGGTTCGCAAAAGTGGCTCCGCCACTTCCTTTCCGATCCGGGGCATCCGATGTTCTACGGCGAAAAGAACCGCATGCCGGCCTACGGCCGCAAGCTCACGCCCCACCAGCTGGACATGCTCGTCCGCTGGCTGACGCACGACTATCTGCCCAGCCGGCTGGAAGCGTCGGGTGATGCCGGCGCCGCCGACGATTGAACGCTGCGGCGGGCAGTGGTGGGGGACGGCGTCGATTGCCGGACGGTGTGTCGATGAACCCGGCTGCGGCGTTTTTCAGGCCGGTTGGCCGCGGGAGGAATCTGCTGCGGACGGCTGCCGACCCTTCCGTTTCGATTCGGGAATCCAGCGCCGGCAAACGGCGGCGATCAGGGCGCCGGCGCCGGCCAGAGCCAGGAACAACGTCCAGCGAGGGGGACCGTCGTCTCGGGCATCCCGTTCCTCGTTGCGGGGCGGTCCCGACGGCCCGGTGGAGGTGTCTGGGGGGGCCGCTCCGGAATCGGGACCCGTTCCGCGATTCGGCAGCGGCGCGGGGAGCACCGCTATCCGGGTGGCCCGGCTGCCGTCGGCGTCCTCGACGAGTGGTTCGTCGCGGTGCTCCGGATCGGGTGAGATCGCCGGGGCGTCTGCAGTGGTCGAGGGGTCCGCGCCGACCGGATCCGCGGAGGCGAAGAACGCCGGTCCGCTCGTTCGAGAGCCATCCGTCGTCGAGTCGGACACCCACGCGGCGGTCGCCGGGCCGGTTGTCGTGACTGCGCCGGGTGGATCGAGCGCCGCCGGCGTCGGCATTTCCGGCTGCGCCGTCGTCGATGGCCTTCGCGAGGGCGTGGTCAATGACGTGGGCCGGAGGATTCCCCCGTTTCGCGTGTCGCCGGCGTGTCCCTCGCGGTGCGGGGCCGCCGTGGTGCTCGGAGCGTCGGGGATGGGTTCTGCCGCCCGTGGCGCCGTGAAACCGGCGACACCGCTGTTCGTTCCGCGAATGGCGATGTGGTGGTGATCAGTCGTGTGGACCAGAGCCTGCCCGAGGTTCGCTGCCCCGGTGGGAATGGGAGCCAGTCGATTCACCAGCTCGACCGGGCTGCCGGATGACTTCGGCGGTGGGGTCGCCCGGTCGGACGACCGTGGGGCGCTCGGCGCCGGTGACGTGGTGGGCAACGGAACGATCAGCGGCAGCGCATCGCCGACGACCGTTTGGCTTTCGGGTGGTCCGGATGTATCGCGGTCTCTGGGACTGAGCGGCGGGACGGTGGCACGCGCCGGACGTTCGCCGGCGTCCGCTTGCTGCGTGTCCGCTGCGGCATCCGCGTTGGTCGCCACAGCTCCATCCGCGGCACCCGCGTGCGTCGGGTCTGCTCGCTCGAATTCGAACGGTGGTGTGGTGTTGTCGCGGGCGTCGCCCGGGGTCCGGGCGATCGGCCCGTCGTCGTCGCGCGCCGGATGTCGGTCGATCGGGGCCGATCGGCCGGAGGCGTCTTGCCGAAGCGACAGATGCGGTGTCTGCTCGTCCGCTCGAGCGCGACGCCGATCCGCTCGGGCGTTGCGAAGCGCACGCAACCGGAGGTGCAGTTCATCGTGCTCGTCGAACGGCGAATGGACGCCCCGCAACGGCGGAACGTCGACTCGCAACGGCTGGGGCGGTTCGGGTGGTGCTCCGCGATCGGACGCGTCGCCGGGATCCGGTGTCTCGGGGGACACGTCGGATTCGTCCCGGGGGTGGTCCTGTGGGGAAGCGTCGCCGTCGGTCGGAGTTGGAACGGCGGGGGTGTCCTTGGTTGCCCGAGGCTGCGGCTGGAGCTTGTCCGCTGCGGCAGGGACGCCATCGGGATCGGGAGTCACCAGTGATTGCTCCGACGTCTCCGGCGCATCCGCTGGGTTGTCGTGCGGCGACTGCGGAGCGCGAGAGCCCGAGCTGCGTGTGGCTGGAGGTGCGGTCAGTCGTGGCGGCGAATCGGCTGGAGGCGTCGGGGGACCGACGGAGACACCGTCGGGTGCGTCCGGTTCGTCCTGCCCATGCGGACGGGATGTGGTCGAGGCCGGCGGAGTGTCGCCGCCGCGCGGCAGTGGACCGGCGAACGGATCGACGTTCAGAGCGGGGATGCGAACCCGCCCGAGGGGGCCGGCGGCGTCCGGGGACGGTGCGCGCGCCGTGGCACCGGCGGTCGGCGACGGGGATTCGGTGTCGATCGCCTTGCGGCCCGCCGGGTGTGCGCCGGCGGCCGGCCGCCGTGGGGACGACGAACGGATCCGTTGGTCCGGTGCCGGCAGCGTGCCCGGGGGAACACAGGCTTGGGAGCCTTCGGTGCACTCTGCGGGTGAACCGCTGGGCGTCCCGTGGTCGGTCAGTCGGAAGGGACGCTCGTGAGTGCATCCCGCCAGCAGTGCGAGCACGGCAGCGCATGTCCAGACGGCGGGTGTGCGGCGGCCGATCGGTCCGACGATTGATCGTATCTGCGACGCACGCGCTGCCCGGCCGCGGTCGGGCCGTTCGTCCCGGGCGGGAATGTCCATGCGAAGATCCCTTTCGCAACGGAGGACGGGGCATGTCGTTCTGATCGGCCATCGGAAGCGATCGGCATCAGCGTTACAGTCCGCGCAGGCGTCAATGCCGTCATTTTCGCCATCTTCGCACGATTCCGCGGAATCCCCGCTCGACGTGTGGCCCGACCGGCCGCGGTGGGCTGACCGGCCGCGGTGGGCCGACTCGTCGTGGGCGAACGCCGCGGACATGGCGCCGGTCGAGACGAAACGGCGGCCGTGCGGTAGAGGTTTGACGGCGGCGGTTGGCTGCGGGCAAACTGCTCCTGGAGGCGGCCGGCGGTGGGCAGTGGGCGGTCACCGTCGCAGAAACCGGGTCGGATCCGCAACGAGGGGCGACGGCATGTCGCTGGATACGGTCTTTCACGTGAGCGTGTACGGTCTGTCCGCCTGGGCCGGGCTGACGCTGACGATTGCCGAAGGCTCGCTGTTTCCCACGGGACTGGGGCTGCCGGGAGCCGTGTTGGCGCTGGTGCTGGTCGAACGCCGGCGGCGGATGCACCTTCCGATTCGCTGGGCGAACGTGCTGGGACTGCTGGCGGTGGTGCTGTCGCTGGCGGAATT
The DNA here is from genome assembly GCA_003696385.1 of Planctomycetota bacterium. Taxonomy (GTDB): domain Bacteria; phylum Planctomycetota; class Planctomycetia; order Planctomycetales; family Planctomycetaceae; genus J052. Next base: position 7,950 of record RFHO01000417.1, read on the forward strand.
TGCGGGGGGCCAGATCGAAGCGCGGCTGCTGGCGGGGGCGCATTTCCTGGTCTACGTGAACCTGATCGTGCTGTTTCTCCGCAAGGCGTACTGGCAGTACTGGTGGCTGTGTGCGTTGAGCGTGTTGCAGATGGCCGTGGCGTCGGTGCTGACCAGTTCGCCGCTGTTCGGCCTGATGTTGCTGGCATATCTGACTCTGGCGATCTGGACGTTGTCGGTGTTTTCACTGTACGTGGCACGGCAGCGCATCGAGCGGTCTCGTCGGCTGGCCGAGCCGTTGGCGAAGCGTCGGGGCAGGAAGCCCAGTGCGACGACCGGCGAGGGGGGTCCCGGCGCGTTTGCGCCACGTCCGGGGCGGAGCCGGGCGGTGGGCAGCATCCAGCGGGATCCGGGAGCGGCGTGGGTGACGCCGCGGTTCGTGCTGACGGTTCTGGCCACGGTGGTTCTGAGTCTGCTGGTGGGCGCGGTGTTCTTTCTGTTCATTCCGCGGTTCTGGCTGGGGGGATCGCTGGCTTTTGCGTCCTCGGACACGGAGGCCGCGCACGTGACGGGTTTTTCGGATCAGGTCCAGTTGGGCGAGATCGGGCGGATCCTGGAAAGTGACGCACGGGTGTTTTCGCTGCGGCTTTTCGATGCTCGCGGCGAGGAACTGGATGTGGAACGGTTCGCTCGGCAGCGGTACGGCTGCGACGAACCGTACTTTCGGGGCAAGTGTCTGGAGGCGTACGCCGCGGGACGGTGGATGTCGCGGCCGACGTCGGCGTTGGAACTGCTGCCCGGGCGGCCGCGGTTTTTTGCACAGGTACGGGAGTTGTCCGGTCGCCGGCCTTCGCACGGTCAGTTCGTCGTGCAGAGATTCACTCTGCAGCCGATCGGGACGAATGTCCTGTTCGCGCTGGTGCCGGCTCGATGGTCCGGGATGTATGTGCAGGGAGCGCGGGTCGATCGGAGTGATCAGCCACCGGACCGGCGCCCCGTCGTGCGGGTGGACATCGAATCGAAGACGTTGATTCGGCCGGGTGAAGTTCCGCAGGACGAAGAACTGACGTATGAGGTCTTCGGTCCGCTGCGGGCGGATTTCCCACCGGCGTCCTCGCGAGGCATGTGGCGGTATCGCATGTTGCCTGCGGGGGAGCTGGAACGGCTGCGGCGATTGGCGGAGGACGTCGTGACGGCCGACGGTTCGGCATTGGAGACGCTGGCTCCGGCGGAACGGGCCGAGCGGTTGTTGCACTATCTGCGGGACTCGCAGGAGTTTTCCTACACTCTGGATGCGTCGATCGAGGATCCGACGATCGATCCGGTGGAGGATTTTCTGTTCAACCGCAAGCGGGGGCACTGCGAATATTTCGCCTCGGCGCTGGCTTTGATGCTGCGAGCGGTGGACGTGCCGGCACGGTTGGTGACCGGTTTCAAGGGGGGAGAACGGAACACGCTGACCGGCGAGTTCACGGTCGAGCAGCGTTTCGCACACGCGTGGGTGGAAGCGTTTCTGGAGGGCCGCTGGGTGCTGCTGGATCCGACGCCGTCGGTGGCCCGCAACGAGTCCGTGCGGGCAGCCGGCGAAGGACTGTCTCTATGGAAGAACCTGAAATACCTGCTGCAGGCCGGCTGGTCACGGAATGTGCTGGAAGTGAACATCTATCAGCAGCGCGCCAGGCTGTACCGCCCGCTGTACGCCTGGGCCCGCGATGTGGTGCGACTGGTGAAGGAACACGCGGCATCGGCCGAGGGGTTCTCGCGGTTGCTGCGGCGGTTGCGCGATCCGCGGGAATGGTTCAGCGTGACGGGGTTCGTGGTGGCGTTCGTGCTGGCCGCCGTGGTCAGCGTCGGCCTGTGCTTGGCGGGACGCCTGTGGTCATGGCTGGGCGGTCGCGGTGGCCTGCAGGGGTGGGCGGCGCGGCGCGGGCCGATCGTGGTCTTTTATCAGCGGTTTCTGGACATCGTTCAGCGGTTCGGCTGTCGCAAGCGGCCCTCGCAGACGCCGTTGGAGTTCGCCGCCGACGTCGCTGTCCGATTCGGTCCGGTTCTGGACGCCGCGGGGCTGCGGGGGTTCCCACGCGAGTTGGCGGAGCTGTTCTATCGCGTGCGATTCGGATCGATCCCGTTGCCCGAGCAGACGCTGCAGCAACTGGAGCGGCGGCTGCAGGAGTTCGAACACACACTTCGCCGGCACCGGTCGCAGCGCTCGTAGTGGTTTCCGGCCGCCGCGCTGCGGCCGCAGCGCGAAGCGGCGTCGTTGCCGCGTGGGGCGAGCCGGAAACCGGAACGCGGTTCCCCGCAGAGACGCGCCGAATCCGGACGTGGCTGTCGGGTGTCGCTTGCGTTCCGCGGCGCGGGACGCAAAGCTGCAGCACTGCCCCTCACTTTGCCGCATCGACCGAACCGCACCGAAGGAGATCCCGGGATGATCAAGATCGAACGGATCATGGTGCCGACCGATTTCAGCGACTGCAGCAAGGAAGCGCTGAAATACGGCTGCGAGTTTGCGCGTCAGTTCGGCGCGGAACTGCATCTGTTCCACGTTCTGCCGGATCTGGCGCTGATCGCCGAGCCGGGGCTGGCCATCACTCCGGAAGAGTACCTGAAGGAACTCCGTGAAGGCACCGAAAAGGCGATGCAGGAGTTCATGGACGAGGAGATGGGCAAGGGGTTGACGATCGTCCGCGAGATCACAGAAGGCGTGCCGTTCGTGGAGATCATACGGTACGCGCGTGACAAGGGCATCGACATGATCGTGATCGGCACACATGGCCGAACGGGCATTGCCCACGTCCTGCTGGGAAGCGTCGCGGAGAAAGTCGTTCGCAAGGCCCCCTGTCCGGTGCTCACGGTGCGACCGGACCAACACGAATTCGTGATGCCCTGAAACGTGCACGCTCAGAAGCGCGCCGCGGGGTGCACAGAACGCAGAACCACTCCGCTCCGGACAGGACCACAGCAATGAGCTGGCTGCCACGACATTCCGTGCTCGTTCCGGTCGACTTTTCCGACGCGTCCCGGGAGGCCGTCCGCGTGGGACTGGAGCTGGCGGAAGCTCCCGCGAACGTCCATTTGATTCATGTGCTTCCGCCGCTGGACAGTATCTCGCCCGGCGTGGTCTGGGGCGATATCACCGACGAGCGGCGTGCGGAGAGTGTCCGCGCGTTTTTCCGCGAGTTCGCCCGGCGTGAGGGGCTGCCCGCCGAGGTGACGCTGGTGGTGCGGATCGGCGATCCCGGACTGGATGTGGCCGAATACGCTTCGGAGTGCGGAGCGGATCTGATCATCGTTTCGTCACACGGCTACCACGGGATCCGGCGCCTGCTGATGGGCTCGACCGCGGAACGGATCCTGCGTCATGCCCCGTGTCCGGTGCTGGTGCTGCGACGCAACGACGAGGCGACGGGCTGAGCGGTCTAGCGGGCCGGTTCGGCGGCGGTCGCGTCCGGGCCGAGCGCGTGAGGTGCGCCGTCAACGCCGGGCTCGTGCCGGCTCGACGGGCAGTGCGTCCTCTTCGGCCGACAGACGGCCCCACCAGAACTTCTTCTGCACGAACTCGATCACGTCTCCGAAGAAGTAGTAGCCCCAGGATGTTTGCCCGCAGAGGATCCGCGCTCGCACGTCGGCTCCGATCCGTCGTTGCGGCAGCGCCTGTTCGTCCACGTCCACGAAGGTCTCCACGACCCGAATGCCGTCTTCGTTCGGAACCGCTCGCGAGGCGAAGCGTTCCAGCCGTCCCTGATAGGTTGTCACCGGATCGGTCGCCAGGACGAATTCCACGGGCAGATGCGAGTCGCCGCGTTCCTTCTGCGCGTGCTGAATGTGCCACATCCGCCGCTCTTCCACGTCCAGTTCCAGTCGCCACGGTCCGCTGTCGTCCTTGATTTCCAACAGCGATTCACCGCGCCGCACCGGGCGGTTCAGCAGCGACTGCTTCAACTGGAACGTGGCCACCACTCCGGCCGCGGGCGCCCGCACGGTCAGCGCGTCGACGCGCTGCTGGAACAGCTTGCGACGTTCGTCGGTGCCCCGGATCTTGATCTGCGTTTCGACCCATTTTTCCTGCAGCCGGATGCTTTCGCCCCGGTCGGCCCGCCGGATCGCGTCTTCCAGGTCCGCCTTGATCACCAGGGATTCCAGCCGCAGTTCATTCAGGCGGTTGCGGAGAGCCAGCAATTCGGCTCGCAGGGCATCGTTGCGGATCCGCAACAGAGGATCCCCGGGTTGCACACGCTGTTTGGTGCGGACGAAGATTTCGACCACTTCGCCGTCTTCGGGCGCGAACACCTCGTAGGAAACCGCCGGCATCAGACGCCCCGTCGCCACGACCGGATAATCGTGCGGTACGAAGACCATCCAACCGACCAGGGCCGCAAGCAGGACCGCCACCGCTCCGGCTTTGTACCAGTTCTTGCCTTCGAACCATGCCAGCCGGCGCCACAGCCACTGCCAGAACCGCATCAGAAACACTCGTTGGTGGGTCCGCGCGTTGGCCACGGCCTGAGCGATGTGCGGGGCCAAAAGGGCCGCCCGCGCGAACATGCCGGGCTTCGGCCGGCTCTCGGCGATCTGTTCCAGGATCAACGCCCCGATCGCACGAGAAGGACGCTCGGTGTCCGGACCGGCTGCGTCCGTCCGGTCTCCGGGGGCCGCTTCGGGCATTCCCGTTTTCGCCGCATCGCGGCGGTCCGCGGCCGAGGAGTCGCCCATGGCGGCGGGCTCACTGCCATCATCGGGCAGTTTGGCTTTTGGTGGAGTGGCGGTGACCGGTGGCGTTTGCAGCCGCCGCTTCAACGCCTCGAACACGCCGCGCGTACGTGCCGACTCGCCGGGGCCGTACAACGGCGCGATGACGACCATCCGCGATCCGGATTCCTGGATGTACCGGGCCAGGGGCTCCTTGTACTCGTCGCGGATGCCCGTTTCCTTGCCGACGTACAGCAACGTTTCGTCGAGCTCGACGACTTTTCGTGTCAGCGCCGTCAGGGCGCGGACGAGGTTCGAGCGCTGGTTCACGAAGTCCTGACCGCTGATGGCCGTCACGACCGACTTGGGACCGTACTGCACGGCCACGCTCAGTCGATCGCAGTCGAGGATCAGTCGGCCGTCGTTCGCAGCCACAGCGGCCACTTCGGCGACATCCAGCGACCGATGGATCTGCGCGAGAAATTGTTCGAACTGCTCGGCCAGTTCGGCCGTCATCGTCGGTTCTTCGTCGCCGCGTGCCTTGCCTTCCAGGAACGTGCTGGCGTAGCCGCACATCTGTTCGACGAACTGCAGGTACCCGGGCCGGGCCTGCGGCGGCACGTTGGCCCGCTGGAAGACCTGCACGACGCCGATACACCGCCGCTCGCGAACCAGGGCGGCCATGATCAGCAGGTCTTCGGTCGGCAGCTTGTCCGGAGGTGCTTCGGCGGGAGCGATGGCACACGCCTGGCCGTGTGAGAGGACTTCGGCGAGCAGCCGCTGGTTGCGGGCCGGTGCGCTGGGGTTCTGGTGATAGCCGGTCCGCTCCAGGCCTGTTTCACACAGCAGTTCGATCTGCTGCCGGTCGTTGAGCATCCACACGGCACCGGCCCGCGCACCGACCGCCGCGACGACGCGTTCGATGAACCGCTGGAAGAACTGTTTCGGTTCCAGCGAACCCTTTCGGGAGTCCTGTTCGATTTCCCGTGCCAACCGGATGATGCGGTCGCGGGGGGCTTCCACCGATTTGTCCGCCATTGTTCTCTCGCGCTGATGGTCCTCCGTCCGCCGTACCGTGTCGCGATTCGCGCATCCGTGTTCCGGTCGCGGGGCGGTGGCGAGGAAACGTGCGTCGACCGGAGCATTCCTCGGCGGCGAAAGGTGGTGCCGGCGCCGCGAGCGAAGACGCCTGTCGGACGGGTGAAGTGAACGCGGCCACACCGGCCTTGTCGGAAGTCGAGCGGGGCACTATATCTGCCTCGATTGACCTGCGTCAACGTGGAGCGCAGCGGGGCGCGTCCTGCGGGTCGTCTCGTCGGGACGGAGGCCCCGAATTCCTTCGGCGGCGGGCGTCGCGGCTCCCGAACGCCGCGTGTGCAACTGCGGATCGGGTGCGGAGCTTCGGCGAACGCAACGTCTCCGTTGCGAACCCGAGCAACGAGGATCACATGCCATGAAGCGTGTCGTCTGTTGGGTGCCGTTGGTGGCGATCCTGGCCGGTTTCATCATTGACGAAAGAACGGCGGCCGATGCCCCGGCTGGGACGAAAGACGTGATCCGCCTGGCGGATTGCCGGGTGCAGTTGATCGATCAGGTGGTTCTGGCCAGCGACCGGCCGGGGATCCTGGATTTCGTCGAACCGGAGGAGGGCGATTACGTCGAAGCCGGGGTGCAGGTGGCCGGCTTGAAGGACGAAGTGGCGCGGGCCGCTCTGGCGGTCGCCAAGCACAAAATGGAGAACGACGTCCAGAAGCGATATGCGGAAAAGGCCAGTCAGGTCGCGCAGGCCGAGTACGAAAAGGCCCTGGAAACGAACCGACGTGTGCCGGGCACCGTTCCGGACATCGAAGTGCGCCGCCTGAAGCTGGCGGCCGAACGGACGTTGCTGCAGATCGAACAGGCCACACACGAAATGGTGGAGGCCCGATTGACCTACGAGCAGACGCTGGCGGATCTGAAGACCTATCGCGTCGAGGCTCCGTTCGCCGGCGTCGTGACCAGAATCTACAAACGCAAGGGCGAAGCGGTCCGCCAGGGCGACCCCATTCTCGAACTGGTCAGTACGCGGCGGATGCGCGTGGAAGGATACCTGGACGTGCAGCACGCCTGGACGGTCAAGCCGGGGCACACCGTTCGGGTCAAGCTCGACGTGCCGGGAGTGGACCTGCCGGTGGAAAGCGAGGTCTTCGAAGGTCGCGTCGTGTTCGTGGACAAGTCCGTCCAGCCCGTGACGCGAAAGGTTCGGGTCTGGGCGGAAGTGACCAACCGCGACGATTTGCTGCGGGCGGGCCTGACGGCGACGATGGAGATCTTTCCGAACGACCGCGTGGCCGCCGCCCGCTGAGCGGGCCGATACACTCGAGGAAGCGTGAGACGATGTTGCATCACGCTGCACAGTCCACGATGGTGCCCTCCACGCAGCGGCCCATCCCGCTGATCGCGCGGCCCGACCTGGTCTTCAAGCGGATCGAGTATCTGGGCGTCGGCTATTGGGTGGTCAAGGAACCGGTCGGGCTGAAGTACTATCGCCTGCAGCCGGAGCAGTACCACTGCCTGATGCTGCTGGATGGAAAACGCAACTTGGAGCAGTTGCGCGACGAACTGCTGCGGCGGTTGCCCACCATTCGGCTGCAACTGTCCGACATCCAGCAACTGGTGACCGACCTGCACGAAAAGGGGCTGGTTTACAGTGTCCGTCCGGGGCAGGGCGAAGCCCTGTTGAAGAAGCGCGAAAAGGAACGCGCCAAAAGACTCTGGGAAACGCTCCGCAGCCTGCTGTACCTGCGATTGCCCGGCTGGGATCCGGAGCGGACGCTGACGGCCATTTACCCCTTTTTCCGCTGGATGTTCGCTCCCTGGGCGGTTGGCCTGACCATACTGACGGTGCTCGGTGCGTGGGTGTTGCTGGCGGTGAACTTTCACCAGTTCCGGTCGCAGCTTCCGGAGTTCCAGAGCTTCTTCGGCTGGCCGAACCTGCTGTACCTGTGGCTGACGCTGGCGGTCTGCAAGATCATCCATGAGTTCGGGCACGGACTGGCGTGCAAGCACTTCGGCGGCGAATGCCATGAAATGGGAGTGCTCCTGCTGGTGTTCAGTCCGTGTCTGTACTGCGACGTCACCGACTCCTGGATGATGAAGAACAAGTGGCACCGTATCGCCATCGGCGGCGCGGGGATGTACATCGAGGTTCTTCTGTCCGCCATCGCCGTATTCGTGTGGTGGAACACCAACCAGGGGCTCATTCACAACCTGGCGCTGAACGTGTTCTTCGTCACCACGATCACCACGGTGATCTTCAACGCCAATCCGCTGATGCGGTTCGACGGCTACTACATGCTGGCGGATTTTCTGGAGATCCCCAATCTGCGGCCCAAGGCCGATCGCCTGCTGCGGGAGACCTTCGCCTGGTACTGCTTGGGCATCGAATCCAAGCCGGATCCGTTCATGCCCGAAACGGGGCGGTTCTGGTTCGGGTTGTTCGCCGTCTCCGCCTGGCTGTATCGCTGGGTGATCGTCGCTTCGATCAGCGTTTTCCTCTACACGGTTCTGAAGCCCTGGGGGCTGCAGAGCATCGGGATCACTCTGCTGGTGGTCAGTTTGCTGACGATCGTCGGCAACATGGTCTACAACCTGTATCAGATCATCTCGGCACCGAGGATCGAACCGATGAGCCGACCGAAAATCGCCGCCACACTCGCCGTCGCCACGCTTTTGGTGGTGGGAATTCTGGCGATTCCCATCCCCTGGCACATCGAGGCGATGTTCATCATCGAACCGCACGACGTGCATCACGTCTATACGGCCACTGCCGGATTCGTGAAAGAGGTTCACGTCGAACCGGGCCGGTTCGTCCGAGCGGGCCAGCTGCTGGTGGAGCTGCAGAACCCCGAGATGCAGGACGAGCTGGAACGCATGAAGGCGGAACGGCGCGTGCAGCAGGTCGAGGTGGAGCTGTTCAAGGCCGTGGGCGACCAGTCCTCCCTGGCCGTTGCCCAGGAACGGCTGAGGACCCTGGAGGAGCAGATCGCCGAGTACGAACGGCAGTTGGCGGAACTGGAAGTCCGGGCGCCGATCGCCGGCCGCGTGATCGCGCCACCGCGGGCGCAGGAGCCCCCCGTCGAACAGCTCCGCAGCAGCCTGTCCGCCTGGTACGGCACGCCCCTGGATCCGCGCAACCGATCCGCGCTGCTCGAGCCGCGCACGCACATTTGCAGCATTGCTCCCGATGATCGCTTTCAGGCAATTCTGTTGGTCGACCAGGCGGATCGGAACGACCTGAAGATCGGCCAGCGGGTCGAGCTGCGGTTCGACCACCTGCCGGACCGGACCTATGAGGGTGTCGTCGAAGACATTTCCGAACGTCACCTGGAATTCGTGCCGGAATTGCTCTCCAACAAACTGGGCGGCGAAGTTCCTACCGTCACCGATGCCCAGGGCCGTGAACGGCTGCTGAGCATCGCCTACCAGACCACCGTGCTGGTTTCCCAAGACACTCCATTGCTCAGGACCGGGCTCCGCGGTCGGGCCCGATTCCTGGTCGACACGCGGACCATCGGCCAGTGGATCTGGCGGTTCATCCGGCAGACGTTCCTGTTCCGGCTGTGAGCCGCAGGCCGCACGGCGATCGGCGGCGTTCCGGCGCCGACGGCATGCGGGACGGGCACGCCTGTGCCGCATCCTCCGGGACGTCCGCATTCGAGGCGTGTTGCCCTCCGGCCGTTCCCCGGTTAGGGTTGACCGGGACCACGTGCTCGCCGCAGGCTGTAAGGGGCACGAGCGGTACGATGAGGGCAAAGAGCGGGACGGGTTTGCGATGAGCGACGAATCTACGCCGATCCGATTCGAATCCATGGTCGGTGTCCGGTGCCGGCGTGTCGCCGCGGCGCAGCTCCGAATGCTGTACCTCCGGAAGCGGTGCCGGAGTTTCGACGCCGGCCCGCGAGTGATGTCGCGGCCCCGCGCAGGCGTACGTTACCTGTGCCGCCGGCTGGTGGCGGTCGGCGTGGTCGCCCTGACGCCGTGGGCCGCGATCGAGGCGACCGCTCGGTCGGCGACGGCCATGGATGCGTCGCAGGTCGGTGCGGTGCAGCGCAGGGGGCAGGTATCCGCGGGGAGCCTGCGCACCGATTCCGGTCGGCCTCCGGAAGACGCTGCAGGCGGTGCGGGGGCCGAGAAGCCGCCCCCTGGGGGCGCAGCCGGCGACGCAGACGCGCGCATCGCGCGCGACGCCGCGCCTGCCGCCACGAACGAGCAAAGCGGAAGCGAAGTCGTCGATCCCGAGCTCGTGCGTTCGCTGATTGCCGAACTGGACGCTCCGGAATACTCCCGCCGTCGTGCCGCCACGGACCGGCTGGCGAAGCTGGGGGCGCCGGCCATTCCGGCTCTGGTAGAGGCGGCCCGGTCGGCGGTTTCCCTCGAAAGATCGGTCCGCGCCGTGGAGATCCTGAAGCGGTTGTACCTCAGCGGCGACAGCTCGGTCTTCGAAGCGGCCGAAGCAGCGTTGACGAAGCTGGCCGAGTGTCCGGTGCGGCCCGTGGCCGCTGCGGCTTCCGACGTTCTGGAGCGCTTCGGCGATCATGTGCGGCTGGTCCATGCCGTCCGACAGATCGAACGGCTCGGAGGTTCGGTCAAGTTCAGCGAAGTTCCGGTGGGGTTCATCGCTCCCGGAGATCTCCCGCTGATCCAGTACGTTCTGATCGGCATGGACTGGAAAGGCGGTGACGAGGGACTGAAGTACGTGGCTCGCTTGCCAACGATCGGTGTCGTGTATTTCATCCGCGGGGCACCGGTCAGCGAGGAGGCGATCAAGAAGCTGCAACAGCAGCGTCCCGATTTGCGGATCCAATACCGTGGCCGCGCCTATCTGGGCATCGCCGGCGGCACCACGCCCGGTGAGGGCTGCCTGATTTCGCAGGTCCAGCCCGAAGGGGCTGCGGCCAAAGCCGGCTTGCGGGCCGGTGACGTGATCCTCAAGTTCGGTGGCACGCCAGTGACCGACTTCGACCAGCTCGTCGAACTGATCGGCAAGAAGGCGCCGGGCGACAAGGTAGAGGTCGTCATCCGCCGCAATGGTCAGCAAATGACCATCCCGGTCGTGCTCGGCTCGTGGAAGTGACGCCGCGGCTGCTGGGGGCTTCCTCACGGGGCCGTTTCCCGGCGGTCCCGGTGAGCGAACACCGGTGGACTGCGTCCCGCTCGCGGCGCGCGGCACCTCCGGCAGGCGAAAGCGGTTCGCGGTCGGATCGCTGGCGTGGCCGCGCGTCGATCGAGCTTGCCGCAGTCTCCACAGCGTGCTTCGCGGTCTTCCGTCGGATTTGTGGTCCGAAGCCGGTCGTGTCCCCGGACTGCGTTCCCGGCAAGCGCTTTGCGGCGGGGCCGGATGGTCTGGCGGGCGCAGAGCGGACCGCAACGCAGTGCCTGGAAAACGGCACCCGGCGAACGCTATGCTCTGCGGCCGCCGCGGTCCGGACGGCGCGGCGGCGCCAACCTTGACCAGAAGGGAACGTGTGCAATGTCACAGAAGCCACTGTTTCGCGCGCTGTGTGGTGTGGTGGGGTTTGCCGTAATGCTGTGCAGCGGCGACGCCCGCGGCGATGCCGAGCGAAAACCGGCTGCAGAGCGGTCCGCCGCCCACACGGCAAAGTGGATTCCGCTGTTCAACGGCAGGAATCTGGACGGCTGGATTCCCAAGATCCGCGGGTATCCGTTGGGGGAAAACTTCGGTCGCACGTTTCGCGTGGAAGAGGGGCTGCTGAAAGTCCGCTACGACCAGTACGACCACTTCAACGATCGGTTCGGCCATCTGTTCTACCGGCAGCCGTTTTCCCACTATCGGCTTCGCGTCGAATACCGGTTCGTCGGCGAGCAGGTTCCGGGAGGACCCGGGTGGGCCATCCGCAACAGCGGCATCATGATCCACGGTCAGGATCCGAAAACGATGACCCGGGATCAGAAGTTCCCCGTCTCGATCGAAGTGCAGCTGCTCGGCGGCACGGGCCGAGGAGAACGTCCCACGGCCAATCTCTGCACTCCCGGCACGCATGTCGTGATGGACGGTCGGTTGATCAAACGCCACTGCACGCCCTCGCGTTCGAAGACCTTCCATGGTGACCAGTGGGTGACCGTGGAGGTCGAAGTTCGCGGCGGCAAGGTGATCCGCCACTTCGTGAACGGGGAACCCGTGCTGGAGTACAGTCAGCCGCAATTGGACGAGCGGGATCCCGATGCCCGGCGCTTGTTGCAGATGGGCGCCGCAAAGATGCTCACCGGCGGCACGATTTCGCTGCAGTCCGAAAGCCATCCGATCGACTTTCGCAAGGTCGAGCTGTTGCCGCTGGAACCGTCGGCCGAGTGACGTTCGCGGCGCGGTCCGCCCGCGGGAAATGATCGCAGTGGCGGCGGCCGGTCCGTTCGTCTGTCACCGTCCGAACCTTGTCGTCTCCGGCTCGAAACGCGCCAGCAATGAGCACACCGGCGTCACAACGACTTCACTGCCAGGGTGTCCCGGTCGAAGACACCTTTGCGGAAGCATTCTCCATGTGGGGCACGCGGCTGTTGATCACCGCGGAATCCCGGCAATGGGCGAGCACTGCCGCCACGGTGTTGTGCGGCTATGCCACCAGTGTGATCGCGTGTGACGCGGAGGCGGGCATCGAACGCCTGCTTCTCCCCGACGAGACCCCCGACGGCCGCCCCGGTGTTGCGGTGCTGTTATTCGCCTTCGATCCCGATGCGCTGCAGAAGGCCGTCGCCAACCGCGTGGGGCAATGCGTGCTCACCTGTCCCACGACCGCCTGTTTCGCCGGCATTGCCGCGGCGGAAGCGAAACCGATCCAACTCGGGCGACAGCTCCGTTACTTCGGCGACGGATTCCAGGTGTCGAAACGACTGGGCGGCCGCCGTTTCTGGCGGATCCCGGTCATGGACGGCGAGTTTCTGTGCGAGGATCGCGCCGGGGCCGTACGCGGAGTGGCCGGAGGCAACCTGCTGATCCTCGGACGCTCCGCCCCCGCGGCGCTGAAAGCCGCCGAAGCCGCGGCCGCCGCCGTCGGCGAGGCTCCCGAGTGCATCACACCGTTCCCCGGCGGCATCGTGCGCAGCGGCAGCAAGGTCGGTTCCCGCTATCCCAAACTCAAGGCTTCGACCAACGATGCCTACTGTCCGACCCTGCGGGCCCAGACGAGTACGCGGCTTCCGGCGGAAGCCCGGTGCGTCTACGAAATCGTCATCGACGGTCTGTCCCTCCAGGCCGTCCGGGACGCCATGCGGGCCGCACTCCGCGCCGCGACGGACGTTCCCGGCGTCTGTGCGATCACGGCCGGCAACTATGGGGGCAAGCTCGGCCCGCACCACATTCATCTGCGCGAATTGCTGGACTGATTTGCGGCGTTGCGTCCCTGCGACTGAGAACGTCGACAGCATCGGCGGACCGCCGCCCGGTCGCGTGCGTGACCGCAGCCGGCGGCGCGTTCCGGTTCCGCCCGACCGATGCGGAACGGCGACGGCTTTCCGGGCGTGTTCCCGACGGCGTGGCAAAACTCGGGCGTCGTTCGCGGAGGAACGCTCGACGCCGCCGGTTCGTCGTGTTGCGTTCCGTGCTCCAGATTCCCGACACCCATATGTCGAATCGCATGTGCCCCGCAAGGAGACCGTTCACGATGATCCATCCCCATCGCCGCCTGCCGTCGGCCTGTCGAACATTCGCACACATCGGCAGGCCTGCTGCGTTGTCCGCCGCGTTGGCGCTGATGTGCGCTGCGCAAGCGGTCGCGGATTCCGGCGTCGACCGTAATGCGGCCAGCAAGCGGCTTCATGCACTGTTCGAGGCCGAATGGGAGTGGACGATGCGCGAGTTTCCCACGTGGGCTTCCCGCCTGGGCGACCGCCGCTACAACCGTCGATGGCCCGACGTCAGTCTCGAGGCGTATCGCCGCCGGCACGAACACCGCAAAGCCGTCCTGAAGCGGCTGGAGGAGTTCGATCCGGATGAACTGCCCGAACAGGATCGCATCAGCCTTCAGCTGTTCCGCCAGTCGTACCGGTACGACGTCGAAGAGTTCCCTTTCGGCTGGTATTTGTTGCCCCTCAACCAGCGTGGTGGGATCCAGACCGCGCACGAACTGGCCGATGCACTCCGCTTCGAGACGATCGCCGATTTCGAGGATTGGATCGTCCGGCTGCAGCGGCTTCCCGAGTACATCGCGCAGACCACCGAGCTGATGCGGGAAGGTGTCCGCACCGGACGCACACATCCCCGCCGGATCATGCAACGCGTCGTCCGCCAGATCGAAGCGCAATGTGTGAACGATCCGCGGCAAAGTCCGTTCTACAAGCCGTTCCACGCGATGCCGGCTTCGATTTCCGATCAGGCTGCGGCGCGGCTGCGCAAACGCGCCGAAACCGTGATTGCCGACCGCGTCGTTCCCGCCTTTCGCACGTTTTTGCGGTTCTTCCGGGAGGAGTACCTGCCTGCCTGTCTGGAACGCCCGGGAATATGGCAGTTCCCGCAGGGCGAACGGCACTACCGCGTCCGCGCACGGCGCTTCACCACCACCGAGTTGACCCCGCAACAGATCCACGATCTGGGGTGGAGCGAGATCCGGCGGATTCGGGCGGAAATGGAGCGGGTCGTCGAACGCAGCGGCTTCGACGGCGATGTCGACGCCTACATCCGGTGGCTGCGCACCGACCGGCGGTTCTACTTCCAGGATCCTCGAGAACTGCTGCGGGAATACCGCGCGGTGGCGAAACGGATCGACCCCGAGCTGGTGCGGCTGTTCGGGACGCTGCCCCGCACGCCCTACGGCGTCGTGCCGATCCCCGAGCTGATCGCTCCCGATACGACGACGGCCTACTACCAGCCGCCCGCCGCCGACGGTTCCCGGGCCGGGCTGTATTTCGTCAATCTGTACAAGCCCGAGACGCGCCCGCGGTACGAGATCGAAGTGCTCACGCTGCACGAGGCCGTTCCCGGGCATCACCTGCAGATCGCTCTGGCCATGGAACTGAAAGACCTGCCGAAGTTCCGCCGCTACCAGGGCTTTACGGCTTTCGTGGAAGGTTGGGCCCTGTACGCCGAAAGCCTGGGGGACCGACTGGGACTGTACCAAGACCCGCCCTCGCAGATGGGCCGCCTGTCGTACGAAATGTGGCGAGCCGTCCGGCTGGTGGTGGATACCGGCATCCACGCGTTCCGCTGGTCGCGCCAGCAGGCGATCGACGTGTTTCTGAAGTACACGGCCAAAACGCGGCTGGACATCGAGAACGAAGTCGATCGATACATCACCTGGCCCGGCCAGGCGCTGGCGTACAAGGTGGGCGAAATCACGATTCAGCGATTGCGGTCGCAGGCCGAGAAACGGCTGGGCGACCGGTTCGACATCCGCGAATTCCACGACGTCGTGCTGCGAAACGGCGCGGTGACGCTCGGCGTGTTGCAGGAGCAGGTCGAACGCTGGATCGCCCGCAAAACCGCGGCCACCGAACAGGAACGCTGACGGCAAGCGGCCTCCGTCCACGCGGCGATCCGCTTGTGTTTTCGCCCGTTGGCGTCAGAATTTCAGGGATCGAAGCTGCCGGCGTCGCAGTCGCCGGTGCACCGCGGTCGACTCGTCCTTTCTCCCTCTCGCGAGTCAGGGATCGCAAATCTTCGCGAAGTTCACAAACCGGTCATCGCGGTGTCCGGGGCGCCAAGTCGACGGCCGCCGAGCGCCGCCGGTATCCGGCACATCACGTCCGTTCCGGCCACTGGAAAGGGATCCTGTCCATGGCGACCGATTTGCTTCACAAGTTCGTCGAAGACGGTCTGATCAGCGAAGAGCAGCTCGCCGAAGCCGAAGACATGGCACGCAGCCTGGGCATCAAGCCGGAAGACGCCCTGGTGAAGCTGGGCTACATCGACAAGGCGGTGGTCAGCGGTGCCCAGGCCAAGCAGTTCGGTTACGAAACCATCGACCTGAACGCCATCGAGATCCCGCCGAACGTCGTCGAGATGGTTCCGGAATCCGTTGCCCGGGAAAACATCGTCATGCCGGTGGCCGCCGACGCGGAATCCCTCACCGTCGCCATCAGCGACCCGATGCGGTTCGACGTCCTGGACAAGCTGCGGTTCATCCTGAACAAAGATATCAAGGTCGTCGTTGCCCCCGACGATGCCATCCAGACGGCGATCAATCGGCACTACGGCCAGAGCGAGACCGAGTCGGTGGACTCGATGATCCAGGAATTCACCGAAACCGCCATCGATTTCACCAAAACCGACATGACCGAAGCCGAGGCGGTTGCGGGAGAGGAGGACGACAGTGCCCCGATCGTCCGACTGGTGAACATGATCATCAGCGAAGCGGTCAGCATGCGGACCAGCGATATCCATATCGAGCCCTTCGAAGACCGCGTGCGGATCCGCTACCGAATCGACGGCATCCTGGTCGAACGGGACAGCCCGCCGCGACGCCTGCTGGCCGCCATCGTCTCCCGCATCAAGATCATGGCCAAAATGGACATTGCAGAGAAACGGCGGCCTCAGGACGGGCGGATCAAGACACGCGTGGGCGGTAAGGACATCGATCTCCGGGTGAGCATCCTGCCCACCAACCATGGGCAGGCCGTCGTGCTGCGGATCCTGGACCGCGACAGCATCAAGATCGGCATCCGAAACCTCGGCTTCTCCGAGGAAAACTATCGGACCTTCCAGAACATCATTCGCCGTCCCAACGGCATCTTTCTGGTGACCGGCCCGACCGGGAGCGGGAAAACGACCACTTTGTACAGTGCCCTGCGGGAACTCAATCGGCCGGACCGGAAGATCATTACCGCCGAAGATCCAGTCGAATATGTGCTGCACGGTATCAATCAAGTCGAGGTGAAGGCCTCGATCGGGCTGACCTTCGCGGCGATCATCCGTGCCATGCTGCGGCAGGCGCCAAACGTGATCCTCGTTGGCGAGATCCGCGATATGGAGACCGCCGAGATGGCAATCCAGGCGTCTTTGACCGGACACTTGGTTTTCAGTACTCTACATACGAACGATGCGCCCGGAGCCATATCACGTCTGATCGACATGGGGGTCCAGCCATTCCTGGTCGCGTCCAGCGTCATGGCCGTGATGGCCCAGCGACTGGCTCGGACCATTTGCCCGAAGTGTAAAGAGGCCTACACGCCTTCACCGAGCGAATTGCAACACTTCGATCTCACGCCCGAGCAGGCGGCTCATGCCAACTTTGCTCGCGGGCGTGGCTGTACGCATTGCCAGCATACCGGCTACCGCGGCCGCATCGCGGTTTTCGAACTGATGGTCATGAATTCGACGCTCCGGGAGATGACGTTCAACCGCGAGCCCACGCAGAATCTCCGCCGCCAGGCACGGCTGCTCGGTATGAAGACCCTTGCCGAGGACGCGCTGGACAAAGCCATGGCCGGAATCACGACGTTGGCGGAGGTGGAACGGTTGCGGAAAGGCGGTGAGTGATCGGCGCGTGCTGCGCAAACGTCTTTGCCGAAATGATTTGAGCAAGATTCGGGTGGGGCGAGGGGCACGTTCGGCGATCGCTTGCGGCAGGCCGAACGTACCACCGGGCCGGAACGACCGAAGCATGGCCGTTGGTGCGGTGAGGTGTCGGCGCACGCCGTCACGCGTGCACGGCGATCGGTGTGGGCGATGGTTGCTCCTGTTTTCGGCGTGGCGGACCGGTGAGCAGTTGACACGTTGGTTTGTGGGCATTGGCCTCGGCGCACCGCGGCCTTCGCGATCCGAGATGTTCAGGTCGAGGACCGGTGAAGGGCCGCTGATCGCGACGCCGGGCGATTGTTGCAATTTGCAACGGCGCCCTTCGGCCGCTCGTTGGGCCGCCAGCCGCGCGCCGCGGCCGATGGACGCCGCGTTCGCGAGCGGGAAATGAAACAATGGCCGCATGACAGCATCGCGGGGAATGGTGTCGTTTCGAGCGGGCAGCCGATAGCCGGCAGAGCGTTGCGATAATTGCCGGCGGCTGCGGCGATGGGCTGAGCGCAGCCGGAGGAAGACTGACGATGGCGACGCTGCAGATCGACAAGCTGTTGGAGATGGTCGTTCGCGAGAAGGTGAGCGATCTGCACATCACGACCAAGCAGCCGCCGGTGGTGCGGGTCAGTGGGCGAATGGTGCGCCTGGATACCAAGGTGCTCGAGCCCGAAGACACCGTGGCGCTGATGAAGAGCATCACCCCGGAGCGCAACCAGCAGCAATTGCAGGAGGTCGGCGGGACCGACTTCGGCTTTGCGTTCGGGGACAAGGCCCGTTTCCGCGTGTCCGTGTTCAAGCAGCGCGGGCACGTGGCCATGGTGCTGCGGCGGATTCCCAATGAGTTCATGACGTTCGAGCAGCTCGGCCTGCCGCCGGTGATCCGCAAGTTGATCCTGCGTCCGCGGGGGCTGTTCCTGGTCACCGGGCCGACCGGCAGCGGCAAGTCCACCAGCCTGGCCAGCATGATCAACTACCTGAACGAGACGGTCGACCATCACATCATCACCATGGAAGACCCGATCGAGTACTACCATCAGCACAAGAAATGCACGATCAACCAGCGGGAAATCGGCGTGGACTGCCCATCGTTTCCCGCCGCCCTGCGTGGGGCGTTGCGACAGGATCCCGATGTGATCCTGGTCGGTGAGATGCGCGACCTGGAGACCATCGAAGCGGCCATCACGGCGGCCGAAACCGGTCACATCGTGTTCGGCACGCTGCACACCACCGGGGCCCAAGGCACCGTGGACCGCATCGTGGACGTGTTTCCGACGACGCAACAGGAGCAGATCCGGACACAGCTGTCGGTGTCGATCATCGGCGTTCTCAGTCAGGCGCTGTTGCCCAAAAAGCCGAAGGGACTGGTTGCCGCGTACGAGCTGCTGGTGGTCACGCCGGCCATCGCGAATCTGATCCGCGAAGGCAAGACGTTTCGGATCAATTCGGCGATCCAGACCGGGCGCAAGTATGGCATGCAATTGCTCGACGACGCCCTGTTCAACCTGTGGCAAAAGGGGCTGTGTGAGGAACAGGACGTCATCGTCCGGGCCAACAACCCGGACGAGTTGGAAAAGAAGATCAAGGCCGCCAAACGCGGCATGATGGGTGACGACTACGAAGAGGACGAAGACGAAGACGAAGAATTCCTCTGAAACCGGCCACGATGGCTGGCGGTTGGGGCGTGGACCGGTCCCGAGCCGAGTGGCTGCGGCCAGCTGCGTCGGAGTTCGGGGCGCACCGTTCAGCGAGCGATTCTGCATGCGATGAGGCGGCTTTCCGGGCCGCGGCGTTCGGCAATTCCTGCATCCTGTCACGAAAGCGAGTGGTTCGAAGATGCCAGCACGTCGATTGGGACAAATCTTGGTCGACCTGGGATATCTGACCGAAGATCAGCTCTGGGACGTTCTGGAGGAACAGAAGCAGAGTCCCGGCGAGGTGATCGGCCAGGTGGCCATCCGGATGGGCCTGGTGACCGAAGCCCAGGTGACCGAGGCCCTGGCCGAACAATGGGGCATGCCGGTCGTCAACCTGCAGGAGACCAACATCCCGCCGAAGGTCCTGGAGCTGGTCCCCCAGACGATGGCCGAGATCTACAAGATCATGCCCATTTCGCTGAAGGACAACGTCCTGACGGTTGCCATGGCCGATCCGCAGAACGTGGCGGCTCTGGACGACCTGCGGAACCTGTTGGGCTTCGACGTGCGCGGCGCGGTATCGAATCCGCACGACGTGGAAGAGGCGATTCGGCGGCACTATGCCGAAAAGGAAGACAGCATCGAAGACGTCATTTCCGAACTCGAGGAGGTGATGTCCGTCGAAGACGAAAAGGAAGTCATTGACATCGGCTCGGAGGAAGAACTCGTCAATTCGACTCCGATCCGCAAGTTGCTGAACATGGTGCTGCTGCTGGCGATCAAGGATCAGGCCTCGGACATCCACTTCGAACCGTTCGAAGACGAGTTCAAGATTCGCGTGAAGGCCGACGGAGTGCTTTATGAGATGGTGCCTCCGCCACGGCACCTGGCCAACGCCATTACAACGCGCATCAAGGTCATGGCCAACCTGGACATCGCCGAGCGCCGACTGCCGCAGGACGGCCGCATCGAGCTGAACGTGGGTGGGAACCCCGTCGACCTGCGGGTGAGCGTCCTGCCGACGATGTTCGGCGAGTCCGTGGTGATGCGGGTACTCGACCGAACGGTGGTTCAGCTGGATTTGAACAAGATCGGCATGGATCCGGTCACGCTGGCGCGGTTCAAGAAGTATATCCACCTCCCCAACGGGATCGTGCTGGTGACCGGACCGACCGGCAGCGGGAAGACGACGACCTTGTATTCGGCGCTGAACGAGCTGAACGACATCAAAACCAAGATCATCACCACCGAAGATCCCATTGAATACGACATCGACGGCCTGATTCAGGTTCCGGTCAATCCGGACATCGACGTGACGTTCGCCAATGTGCTGCGCGCTATTCTGCGTCATGACCCGGACAAGATTCTCGTCGGTGAGATCCGCGATTATGAAACGGCCGAGATCGCCATTCAAAGTGCGCTGACCGGGCACCTGGTCTTCAGCACGTTGCACACCAACGACGCGCCGTCGACCATTGCGCGGTTGCGTGACATGGGGATTCCGCCGTTCATGATCACGGCCACGGTGGAAGCCGTATTGGCTCAACGGCTGGTGCGCAAGATCTGCACCGATTGCCGTACGGAATTCGAGCCCAGTGACGAGCTGCTGATGGAATTGAATTTGCCGATCGAACAGGCGCGCCAGTACAAGTTTTATTACGGGAAGGGATGCCCCCGCTGCAACAACGGGGGCTACAAGGGTCGAACGGGAATCTATGAGCTGATGGGGGTCACCGACGATATCCGGGATCTGATTTCAGCGAACGCGTCGACCGACGAACTGCGCGAAATGGCCCGCAGCCAGGGAATGACGACACTCCGCGAGGCCGGGCTGAAATTGATTTTCGACGGTGTGACGACGATCGACGAAGTCGTGCGGGAGACCGTGGTCGAGGACATCGTGTGACCGCTGTGGCGGGCATCGTCGCCTTGCCAGTCAGGGGCACGAGGTTCTGCAAGTGATGAGGCCGGCCGTCCGTGCTGTCGGGCGTTTTCGGTAGAGGCGGAGCAGACGGATTAGTGCGACGCAGGGAGAACGGACATGCCCATCTATGAATACGAAGCGATGGACACGACCGGGACGGAGATCAAGGACACGATCGAGGCTCCGTCGGAAGCCGAAGCCCAGACCATGATCAAGGAGAAGGGCTACTACGTCACCCGGATCACGGAAAAGACGAAGAAAAAGAAGAAGGCGGCAACCGCGAAAAAGCCGCAACAGAAGAAATCCGGGGGCTTTTCGTTCGGGCGCGTGAAACCCAAGACGCTGTGCACGTTCACGCGGCAGCTCTCGACGCTCCAGGACGCGGGCCTGCCGATCCTGCGAAGCTTGAAGATTCTTGAAGGTCAGGCCAAGCCGGGGCCACTGAAGAACTGTCTGATCGGTGTGATCGAAGACATCGAATCCGGGGCGACGCTGTCGGAGGCGATGGCCAGGCAGCCGAAGGCCTTCGACGATCTGTATGTGAACATGGTGCGTGCCGGCGAAGCCGGCGGTGCCCTGGAGGTGATTCTGCAGCGGTTGGCCGAATTCAAGGAACGGGCCCAGTCGCTGAAGCGCAAGGTCCAGGGGGCGATGATCTATCCCATCGCGGTGATCACCGTCGCGACGGGCATCGTCGGATTCATCATGTACTACATCATTCCGAAGTTCAAGAAGATCTTCATGGACTTCGGCACCGAACTGCCGGGCATCACTGTTCTGTTGATCAATACCAGCGACATGATCGTGGAGTACATCTATCTGGCGCCCGTCATTCCGGTGGCGATCTATCTGACGATAAAGATCATCAGAAAGAACAAAACGGGCGCTTACATCCTGGACTACATACTTCTGAAGATACCGCTGATCGGAAAGATATTCCGCATGTCGATCATTGCGCGAACGATGCGGACGTTGGGAACGTTGATCTCTTCCGGCGTGCCGATCCTGGAGGCACTCACCATCGCACGGGACACGTCTGGAAACCTGGTGTTTGTTCGGGCATTCGACAACATCTACAACGCGATCCGGGAGGGTGAGTCGATCGCGGTGCCGTTGAAACAGGCGAAGATCGTCGACGACATCGTTGTGAACATGATCGATGTCGGTGAAGAGACCGGTGCACTGGACACGATGATGTACAAGATTGCGGATGTGTACGACGAGGAGGTGTCCGTACTGGTGGAGTCGCTGGTCAATCTGTTGGAACCGTTGATGGTGGTTGTCCTGGGGTTGATCGTGGGGTTCATCGTGATCGCGCTGTTCATGCCGCTGGTGAAGCTGCTGAACGATCTGTCGTGATCGTCGTTTTGTGAGCGGCTTACGGTGCGGAGGAACGCTTCCGGAGATGGTCGGTTGTTGCGGCGGGTGTCGGGGACTCGAGACCGGGGTCACGATGCGGCGTCGCAGGTCGCTGGAGCGGCGGGCCAGAGGATGAGGCGATGCAGAGAAACATCGTGCGTGAGGTGGGTGTGATTTCACGGGGGCGGACGGTAAACCACAGAGCCGGGTTCACGCTCGTCGAGATTCTGATCGTCATCGTGATCATCAGCATTCTGATCGCGCTGTTGTTGCCGGCGCTGGGCAACATCCAGCGGCGGGCCCGCGAGGCACGCGTGCGGTCGGAGATCGCGTCGCTGGAGAAGGCGCTGGCGGATTTCAAGACGACGTACGGAGTGGATCCGCCGAGCTTCATCGTGCTGCACGAAAGCGGCGCGGGCTGGGCCGGGGATGTGCGCAGCCGAGCGGCGATTCGGCGGATCTGGAATCAGTTCAATTTCGGTTTGAACCGCGACATCAACGGGGACGGGGACACGAACGATACATTCCTGCTCAGCGGGGCCGAGTGCCTGGTGTTCTTTCTTGGAGGAATGTCTCAGGGCAGTACGGCGGGCGGTAAGACGGTGTATGCGATGCTGGGTTTCTCGAAGAATCCGGCCAACCCGTTTCAGCGTCCGCCTGCGGGCAGCCAGGAATCGCGGGTCGGGCCGTTCATCGAGTTTGACGCGGGGCGGCTGATCGACGTGGACGGCGACGGGATGCTCGAGTATGCGGACCCGCTGCCGGATGCCAGCACGCCGTATCTGTATGTGAGCAGCTATGACGGACGCGGCTACCCGGTCAACGATCCCGGTGCGCCGGATGACTTCGACGTGTTCGGCGACGCGCGGGACATGCAGCGGGTGTACTACCAGGGAGCGGGGGCGAACGCACAGGCGTACAACCCCAAATCGTTCCAGATCATCTCGCCGGGAAGCGACCGGCAGTATGGCAAGGGAGGCCCGTACGATCCGGAGATTGGCTTCTTGGACGCAACGACTGGTCTGGTTGATCCGAAGCGAGCGGAATGGGAAGCGGACAACATCACGAATTTCCACGGGAGCCGTCTGCAGTAGTGCGGACAGATGCCGTGCAAGGGCAGCGGATCGACGTGGCGTCGCGGAGGATGCTCTGGCGACGGTGGAATGAAGCGACCGAATCGCGGGACGGGCCAGGAATCGAGGTCAACCGTGCGAGACTGGGCAAACGGACATGTGCGGCAGCAGCGGGCA